>CAZPMV010000128.1:0-5922 GCA_964587335.1 uncultured Anaerolineales bacterium | reverse complement strand
ATGCCATACAGTGAACTTGTGATGGAACACTTCCGCCACCCGCGCAACGTGGGGCGGATCGAGGATGCCGATGCCAAGTCAATCGAGGGCAGTCCCGCTTGCGGCGACATGGTGGCCGTCTACCTGAAGGTAGACCCCGAAGGCCTGCGCATCAATGACATCAAGTTCGAATCCTACGGCTGCGCTTCCAACATTGCCACCGGCTCTATCATCACCGAGCTGGCCAAAGGCAAAACGCTGGAGGAAGCCAAGGCTATCTCTTGGAAGCAGGCTTCGGAGGCGTTGGGCGGACTGCCGCCGATCAAGACGCATTGCTCCGTGCTAGCCGTGGACGGATTGCGCGCAGCAATCCAGAACTACGAGGAGCGCCACGGGCTGGTCAAAGAGCGGGTGCCGACAACGGTCGATATCGTGCGTAAGCGGCTGAAGCGGGTGATGAACCCCGTGGTCGGGCTCGATCTGGTGCGCACCAAGCTGGTCAGGGACATCGAGGTTGCGGACGGGACGGTGAGTCTGGTGATTGACCTGCCTGCTGACCACCAGTTTGCCAACAGCATCCACGAAGACGTCAGGGAGAAGATCGAGCCCCTGTGGGATGTGGACAAGGTAGTGGTCGAGTTCACGGAGTGAGATAAACGATGGAAGCAATCAGAGTAGACACCCGGGAAGCGAAATGCCCGGTTACAGAGGCAACCATTACGGTGGATTGCCGAAACGAGACCTGCCCCGTGCCGCTGGTGGAGATGCGTAAGGCACTACGCAAGGCTGCGCCGGGGGACGTGATCGAGATCATGGGCACGCATCCCGTCTCGAAGAAAGAGATCCCTATGGCCGTCGAGGCCCTGGGGCTGGAACTCCTGTGCGTCGAGGGTACGGACACCGACTGGCTGATCCGCATTCAAAGGTAGGAGCATATGACATCGTCCGTTGCGGCAGAGGGTTTGATAGCGTGGTCACGGTTCCGCTGCCTAGCTTGGGCATGCTGAGTATGACGCGGCCGGTGACAAGGAGACAAGTATGCTGGCCTCTGCATTGATTACGTTCCGCGAGGGGTTAGAAGCAGCTCTCATCATAGGTATCGTCCTGGGCTATCTGAGGAAGATGGGACAGATGGGCCAGCAGCGGAGTGTGTGGTGGGGGGTGATAGCCGCTGTGGCTGTCAGCTTGGCTGCGGCACTGGGACTCCAGGCAGTCGGCGCTCGCCTTGAGGGCCAGGGTGAGGAATTGTTCGAGGGCGTCACGATGCTCCTGGCCGCAGGGGTGCTCACCTGGATGATCTTCTGGATGCAGGCCCAGGGCCGGCGCATCCGAGGGCAACTGGAAGCGGATGTGCAACGGGCTGTTGCAGGCGGTGTGGGCTGGGGTCTGTTCGGCCTGGCCTTCCTGGCCGTGGTGCGGGAGGGGATTGAGACCGTGCTGTTCCTCAGTGCTGCTGTTTTCGCTTCCTCGCCGGAACAGACACTGCTTGGCGGAGTGCTGGGCTTGACGGTCGCCGTGGCTGTGGGCTGGCTGATCTTTGCCGCCAGCCTGCGGCTGAATGTGAGCGGCTTCTTCCGGGTCACGGGGTTGCTGCTCCTCTTCGTCTCCGCCGGACTGGTAGCCGGTGGGGTGCACGAGTTGCAGGAGGCCGGCGTAGTGCCGATCATCATCGAGCACGTATGGGACATCAACCCCATCCTGGATGAGAAATCAACCCTGGGCTCCATCCTGAAGTCGCTGCTCGGGTACAACGGCAACCCATCGCTGCTGGAGGTGGCGAGCTACGCCGCCTACAGTGCAGCGGTTGGACTGGTGAGCTGGCACAGCACGCGAACGGCGACTCGCACAGCCTCGTCACGAGCCTAGATCGTCGCACACGGTCGTGAAGAAGTGTAGTGGAACTACTCAGCCTCCCTCTGTGATTGCGAGGAACGGAGCGTGGCGGACTGACGAAGCAGTCTCTCCGACGCGCATGGGGATTGCTTCGTCGCAAGAAACGCTCCTCGCAATGACATGAGTCGAGTAGTTACGCGTAATGCAGCTAACGAGGGAGATGCATGACATCTGACCCACTGCGAAGAATGGCCATCACGAGCGCATTGGTGGTCATGCTCGTGCTGGTGAGTTGCCAGAACCCGTCGGGGTCACGTCCCAGCACTGTTTCTCAGGTACCACGCATCACACCGCAGAGACTGAAGGAGATGCTGGATGCCAGCGAGGGCGTAGTCGTCGTTGACACTCGGATCCGCGAGTCCTACGAGCACAGTCACATCCCGGATGCCCTTTCCATACCGCTCTCCGAGACCGAAGAGCTTCACGGCGAGCTATCCAAGGGGATGAAGATCGTCTTCTACTGTACTTGACCGGCTGAAGAAACCAGCGCCCGGGCGGCGCTGAATCTGTATCAGTTGGGATTCACCGACGTCGCAGCCCTTCTGGGCGGGCTCGGTGCCTGGGAAGCCGCCGGATACGGGGCGGTGAGCAGTTCCCAGTGAGGTCACGGCAATGAACCGACAAGTGATCGTCTACACTCAAGGCGGTTGACTGTTCTGCGGGCGAGTGAAAGAGTTCCTTCCTCACAGCGGAACGTGCCGTTCGTTGAGCGCGACATAGCCGAGGACGAGACTGCCTTGGCCGAACTGGAGCAACTGGGTGTGATGACTACCCCAGTTACGCTGATAGACGACGAGGTAGTAGTCGGCTTCGACAGGGAGAGATTGAACGCTTTGCTCTTTGGGACGCGATTGGTGCTGTAGTAATGCCATTCATCGGAAGGAGACTGGCGCGATGACCGAGCGCACGAACCAGGAATGGCTGACCGCGTTGCGTGGCCCGGGGCGCGACGAAGCCCTGGTTGACCTGCGTGCGCTTCTGGTGCGCGGCCTGGGCTACGCGCTGGCCGGACGTTCTGACCTTGACGACTCGGCCCTGGAAGACTTTGCGCAAGAGGCGCTGCTGAAAATCCTCGCCGGGCTGGATTCTTTCCGGGGGGAGAGTCGTTTCATCACCTGGGCGCAGAAGATCGCCGTGCGCGTAGCTTTCACCGAACTGCGCCACCGTCGCTGGCGCGACGTCTCGCTGGACGAGATGACCGGGAACCCAGACAGCGATTTCATCCCCAGCACATTGGTAGACCCCTCGGCCGGGCCGGAACAGCAAGCCATACAGCGCGTGTTTTTGAGCACCTTGCGCCGGATCATCACCGAAGAATTGACCGATAGGCAGCGTCAGGCGCTGGTCGCCCTTCGGATTCAGGGTATGCCATTGGAGGAAGTAGCCCGCCGGATGAGCACCAACCGCAACGCTCTCTACAAGCTCTTGCATGACGCGCGGCAGAGGCTCCTGAAGCGAATGATGGCCGAAGGGTTATCCCCCAAGGATATGCTGGCCGCCTTCGAGCCGTAGGCGGGAGTAAGATCTCAGCAATCCACTGCGTCTAAAAGGATGTATAGGTTGACGATGATGACCCTTGATTTGGACACCCTCAAGCGAATGGTACATGGGATTATCACCACCCGCCCGGACGAGATCGGGTGCGACGAATGCTTCGAGCAATTGGACCGTTTCGTCGAGATGACCCTGGCCGGCAAGAACGCTGCTGAGGCGATGCCTTTGGTGCAAGATCACCTGGAACGCTGTCGCGATTGCCGCGAGGAATTTGAGGCGCTCCTGGCCGCTCTGCGCGCGCGACTGATCGGTGGCGGGTGACTTGCTGACTCGGGACGGCCGGGCACGGCTCCACGGCTGCGGCGGGCACGAGGGTGCCTGATGAGTCAGGTCGAGATCTATCCAGATACTGATAGCCTGGCACGGGCGGCGACGGAGCGTTTCGTCACCCTGGCAGCGGAAGCGATGGCATCTCGGGGACGGTTCACCGTAGCAGTTCCGGGCGGGTCAACGCCGAGCGCCTCCTGCCTTCCCTGGGTTGGCCGCGCTGCACGAGATAGAGCGACCGGTCGTCGCGGTGACAGCTTACCATCAAGACCGTCCGGCGTACCGGGTGACCCTCACTCCTCCGGCCATCAACGCCGCCCGGCTGGTTCTTTTCCTGGTGACCGGAGTTGCCAAAGCCGAGATCGTGCGGGCGGTGTTGGAAGACCCCAAAGCACAATCCCCGGCACAGCGAATGTGCCCCACGGATGGGCAACTCACCTGGCTGGCAGAGGCTGCGGCCGCCGATCAGTTGAAACGTAAGTAGAGGTATGAAGCAATGGCAAACCTGAGCAAAGCAACCACACCAGTCTTCCTAATTGTGGTGATCGCTGCGTGTCTTGTAGGTCTTGTTTTTCTTGGCTCGGCTTTTCTCGATTCGGTGAAGGAGAGGGAAACGATGGATCTGACAGAGAGCGGTGCGGCCCAGGCTGCGATACCACCCATAGACGCCGCCGCGCCCATCAACACGCAAACGGCGACCTTTGCGTTGGGCTGATTCTGGGGCCCAGACTCCCGGTTCGGGAGCATTCGCGGCGTGGTTCGCACCCGCGTCGGGTACGCCGGTGGCGAGACCAAGAATCCCACCTATCACCAGCTAGGCGATCACACCGAGACAATCCAGATAGACTACGACCCGGCTCAGATTTCGTATCAGGAACTGCTGGATGTTTTCTGGGACAGTCACAACCCCACGGGGCCGGCCTTGTCGCGGCAATACATGTCTATCGTGTTTTTCCACAATGACGAGCAGAAAAGGCTGGCCATAGAAACGAGGGATCGCGAAGCGGCCCGGATCAACCGCCAGATCTACACCGAGATCGTCCCCGCCACTGAGTTCTACCTGGCCGAGGCCTACCATCAGAAGCATCAACTGCGACAGGTACCAGACCTCGTGAGAGAGTTCGAGACCATGTACCCCGCCACCGACGATTTCACAAACTCCACGGCTGCGGCGCGTGTGAACGGGTACCTCGGCGGCTATGGCACGTTTGCAGACCTGGAAACAGAGATGTGCGACCTGGGCTTGTCCCCGGCAGGAAGCGAAAAGCTGCTGAACATGGTGTATGTGTTGAAGCACTAGCAGGATAGCGAAGAGGTAAGATTCGGGCAGGCTATTGCGTCAATTATGGTAGGACCGGTCCACACTATTCAGAATCCAAGAATTCCCGAAAGGAGAACTACCATGATCCGCCCTGGCAGGCGGTTCTTCGCCGCCACAACGAGATTCTTCGTCGCTTCGCTCGTTAGAAAGAATGGCAAAGTGCGGTTGTAGTACTCTGAGCGTGGCACAGTAGGAGGTAGATGGAGAGAATGAACATGGCTGAGAATCGTGGACCTCTACCTCAGTCTGCCGGCGGTGATCGGCCCGGGTGGTGTGGAGCGCGTGCTGAACTTGCCTTTGAATGAACAGGAGACGGAGGCCCTGCGCAAGTCCGCCGCAGTGTTGCGCGGCGTGTTGGATGAGTTAGAGCGTTAACGCAAGGAACAAAGATGACAGAGATCAAAAAGGAGACGAAAATGGAAAAGGTGAAAGACCTGGTTTGTGGGATGACGATTGATCCCAGGACGGCGGCGGCTACCTCGGAGTACGAGGGGCAGACCTACTATTTCTGTGCGCGAGGATGCAAGGTTTCCTTCGACAAGGACCCTGAGAAATACACCAAGGGTGAGAAAGAGACCAAGCACGAGCATTAAGTCTATCTTTGGAGTGGCGGGCCGCTGAGGTGGCCCGCCACCTCAATCCTGGGACTTGGCTGTGATGGAAGTGGAGGGTAGAGTAATGAACCCAAACGATACAACGACCGAACGGGCGACCATCATCCTGCACAGCGGCGACATGGACAAGGTGTACAGCGCGCTGATCGTCGCCAACGGCGCCCTGGCCATGGGCATGGAGGTGTCCATCTACTTCACCTTCTGGGGGCTGCAGCGGTTGCAGAAGGGCGGCCTGGAGAAGGGGCCGCTCTCCAAGATGCACATGCTGGGGTTGGGCAAGTGGATGATCAAGCA
>CAZPMV010000127.1:6933-9055 GCA_964587335.1 uncultured Anaerolineales bacterium | reverse complement strand
CTGGCCGTGTGGAATACCCGGGTCGCGGGGTTCGCAGTCAGACCTGGGGCCTATTCCACACGGCTGGCGACGAATCCGGTGGAGCGTGGGCGTGCTGTTGGTTATCTTCCTGGGAGCGTTCTCGCTGGGGGTGCTCACCCCTTGGCGGGGCCTCCTCCTGACCAGCGGCGGCCTGATGCTCGTCGCCACGTTCATGGTGCACTGGGCGGGCTGGGCTCGCCGGGCTTCCACTGAGCCGGAACCGCAGCCAACCCCGACGCCCGCCGAGATCGGGCCTGCACCCGAGCCTATCATGGTCAACGCCGAACCGCCCGAAGCCCAGGCCAACCCCGAACCGGCCGGCCTCTACTGTCCGTACTGCGCCCGCGAGCTGGCGGACGACTACCGCTTCTGCCCCGGCTGCGGTCACGACACCAGCTCCGTCCGCCGCTGCGCAGCCTGTGGTCACGCCCAGTTCGTCGAGGCAGATCTCGCGCCGGCCTACTGTCTCCACTGCGGGCAGGTGCTGACACCCTGTCTTGTGACGGGTCCGTAGCATATGGGCGTCCCAGAACGGGCGCAAGGCCCTAGGCTACCCATCATCTCAGGGCTGACAGAGCACTCAGCCCAACCTGGAACCGAGAGGAGAAATGATTATGCGAAAAATGACACTGGCCCTGTTGGTGAGCGTGTTGTGGCTGGGCATAGGCAGCCCCATTGCCCTTGCCGACGGCATGCTCCTGCCGGAAGCCCTCAGCCCCGATTATCTGGTGGTGCGCTACCACCACGTAACGGTCCGCATCGAGGACGGCCATGCGGTGACGGTGGTGAAGCAGGAGTTCTTCAATCCCCACGACATCCCAGTCGAGGGGCGCTACCTGTTTCCCGTGCCTCCGGAGGCCATCCTGTCCCGTTTCGAGGCGGTGCTGGACGGCTGGCGACCGCAGGTGATTCGTCAGGACGGCGCGGCGACCAACGCAGCCCTGTATGCTGTCCTTGCCCGGCGACGCGACCCCTCGCTGCTGCAATACGCCGATTGGGAGAGCCTGGCCTTCGACCTCAGCTTGCCGCCGGGCGGCTCGCGGCAGATGACCCTAGAGTACGAAGAGGTGTTGGCGCCCACCGGCGGGTTGTACCGCTATCGATACGTCCTGAGCACCGAGCGCTATACGTCCCAGCCCCTGGAGGAGGTATCGCTGACGGTGGATCTGCACTCGTCGGGCGGGCTGGCTACCCTCTACTCCTCGACGCACGCGGTGACGACCGACCTGTTGGGGCCTGGCCGGGCGCGCCTCAGTTGGCAGGCCGAAGACACGATTCCCAGCGAGGACTTCGAGATGTTCTTCGCCCCTGCCGAGGGCGGCTTCGGCGGTGGCTTGCTCACGGGCAGGCGCAACGGCGATGACCATTTCCTATTCCTCTTCTCGCCGCAGGTCGAACCGCAGCAGACCAGCTACCTGCCCAAGGATATCGTCTTCGTCATGGATCGCTCCGGCAGTATGAGCGGCGAGAAGATCGAGCAGGCGCGCAAGGGCTTGCACCACATCCTGGGACACCTCGGCGAGGACGACCGGTTCTCCATCGTCTGCTTCAACGAGCATCTGTCCACTCTGGACCGCGATCTACTGCCAGTGGAAAAGCGCACTCTGCGAGATGCCCGCCACTTTGTGGACCACATGACCGCCGATGGCTGGACCGACCTGGAAGGTGCTCTGCGGGCGGGGCTGGGAATTCTGGCCCGCAGCGAGCGGAGGGGGGCTTCCCGGATGGTCGTCTTTCTGACCGATGGCCTGCCCACAGCCGGCGTCACCGACGAATCGCTCATCGCCCGTCTGGTTGCTAAGGCCAACAAACGGCTGGAGGCCCGGCTGCACGTCTTTGGCGTGGGCTACGATGTGAACACCCACCTGCTCGACCGGTTGGCCGCCGATAACGGAGGCACGGTGACTTATGTCCAGCCCGGCGAGGATCTGGAAGCGGCCCTGACCAGCTTCTACCGCCGGATCGCCCACCCGCTGCTCACCGACGTGGAGGTCGAGTTCGAAGGACTGGAGACCAGCGACCTCTACCCCCAAAGTGTCACGGATCTGTTCGAGGGTTCTACCCTGATGCTAACCGGCCGCTACGAGGCCACAGGCGACAC
>CAZPMV010000127.1:0-6833 GCA_964587335.1 uncultured Anaerolineales bacterium | reverse complement strand
AGAGCCAGGCGGAAGGGGCAGCCTCGGCAGAAAACATGGCCCTGTATGGCGAGGCGGATGTGAACTGGGCCACGGGCCAGACCACCATCCAGGCCCGAGTCCAGAACCAGGCCTACCAGCAAGCGGCGCAGGCCGACCTGGCCACAGGGGCCAACGTGGTCAACAGAGGCCAGCGCAGCCTGGCCCAGGTGGGCAGTCAGAACCTGGACCTTTCGCTGCTACGGGGACAGAAAGTCCCCAAAGGCCCGATCAGCATGGAGTGGATTGAGCTTAACATCACCGTCGACCGCACTGTGGATTTCGGCTCCGATGAGTACTTCGCCCTGGCAGCGGACCCGGACGCTCGCGCCCACCTGCAAAGCGGCGTCAACGTGATCTTTGCGTACCGTGGAAAGGTCGTCTCGGTCCAGGACCCAGCACATCAGGGGAATCAGCAGGGCAGCACGCAGTCTCCACAGAACGTGCCAGCAATCAGCCAGGTTCGTAGCGATCAGGGAGATCGCAATCGTCCCTCGATCAGCTCGCTCCTCGACGACATCGCGGCGCTGCTGGACTTGCTGGCCAGCTTCGCTCGCTGAGGCAGCGACCGCCTGGTGCCCTGTCAACACTCAAACCCATCGCCTGTTGGTCCAAGGGACGGAGGCCGACTGAGCCAACGCCATCGGGGCGCGACAACCAAGGTCAACCTGAGCCACCCGACGCGTGTATCGAAGATCAGAACTCCGAGGTCCCAGTGGCCTCGGAGTTCTCTTGTCCCAATTGCAGCTTCAGACCAGCTTCTCCTCTCGTAGGACACTCCAACCCATGAAATCCTTAGTATGGGCTGTGCCGTAGCGGGAGCGCATTTCCTCCAACGTCTGGCGGACCTCCTCGGTGATGGCCTGCCGTTGCCCGCCAGCCCGTTGCGCAGCGAGTTGCCGGTTCAGGGCGAAGAGGTAGGCCTTGACGCTGGCAACGATGATGTCGGTGTCCGCACCGCGTCCCAAAAACAGGCGCCTCTCCACCTGGCCCGTGTCGCCAATCGGCACGTCTCCCTGGACACGAACCGTCACCTTGCCCAGAGCATCCACACCCTCGGTCATCGCCTGCACGGAGAACTCCAGCAACTCGCTGGGCACGTCGACGATGCTATCAACGGCCTTGAAAGCGGCATCCACCGGACCGTTGCCTGGGCTGGTGGCCCACACCGCTTCTCCCTCTGGTCCGCTCACGCACACGGCAGCGAGGGGTAGCCCACTGGTGCCGCACGTGACTTGTACTTCCTGCAGCTTGTAGGTTTCTTCCATGAACACCGATGTCTCGCCGCTGACTATGGCTTCCAGTTCGCGAAGTCCCGGTGACTGCTTCTTCTTGATCACGTCCCGGAATCGTTCGTAGACGCGGGCAAACTCGTCATCGTCCAGGCTATAACCCAGCTCGCTCAGGCTGCGGCGCACGCCTTCACGCCCTGTCAGCAGGGGCCCTCCATGGTCCGACACCAGGATGCCAATGTCTGCCGGATCAATGACCTCATCGTCTGTACGCCCCCGCAGCACGCCGTTCTGGTACATACCGGAGGTATAGGCGAAGGCCTTGGTACCGATGATGGCCGCATTGGGTTGTATCGAAAGACCTGTCAGATGGCTCACCAATTGGCTGGCAGAGTAGATCAGTCGGGTGTCGATGCCGGTGGACAAACCCAGGGTCTCTCCACGGGCGTGGAGGGTCATGACTATCTCTTGCAGGCAGGCGTTGCCGGTTCGCTCGCCGAGCCCGTTGAGCGCGCACTCGGCCTGGCGCGCGCCGTTGGCCAACGCCTCCATCGTGTTGGCGCTGGCCATACCCAGATCATTGTGGCAATGCACGGAAATGACTGCTTTGTCAATATTGGGCACGTTCTCTCGGATGCCCCTGATCAGCGCGCCCCATTCCGATGGCACGAAGAAGCCAATGGCATCGGGGATGTTGACGGTGGTAGCGCCAGCTTCGATCACTGCCTCCAGCACGCGGTAGAGGTACTCCACGTCGGCGCGGCACGCGTCGGCGGCATAGTACTGCACGTCATCCACGTAGCGGCGCGCGTAGCGAACTGCTGCTACCCCCATCTCCAGCGCGGCCTCCCTCGTCGTTTTCAGCTTGCCAACGACGTACGAATCGGACACGCCCAGTCCGACCTGGATGCGCGGATGGGCCGCAGCCTTGAGGGCCGCAGCGGCTACATCAACATCTTCTTGGCGAGCGCGGGCCAGCGCGCAGATCCCACATCCCCGGATCTCCTCGGCAAGGCTTTGTACCGCCTTGAATTCGTCCGGCGAGGAAATGGGGAACCCAGCCTGGATGACATCTACTCGCATCTGCTCTAGCAGACGAGCAATTTCCAGCTTCTCTTCGATGTTGAGACTCGCTCCAGGTGACTGTCCGCCTCCATAAAGCGTCGCGTCAAATACCTTGACCTGTTCCATGAGTCATCCTCCTCTGTTTGTTACCCTTGGTCGGGTAGATTCTGGGGCCGCCGACCAGATATGTCCAAGAGAACCTTCGCTAAGGCGCTGACGAGCTTGCTCTGTGTCGCTGTCAGTCGCTGCCGCCATTCAGCAAGGCATACTCCAGACTGTCGGCCAGCGCCTGCCAACTGGCCTCAATGATGTTGGTCGAGCTTCCTACCGTGCTCCAGGTGCGATGGTCATTGGCCGAATCGATAAGCACACGGGTCTGCGCCGCCGTCCCCGCCTCCCCGTCCAAGATGCGCACTTTGTAGTCGGTGAGGTGAACATCGGCCAGATGGGGATAGAAGGGAAGCAACGCCTTGCGGACGGCGGCGTCCAGCGCGTTGACTGGCCCGTTGCCATCAGCGGCGGTGTGCATGACCTGATCGCCCACCTGAACCTTGACAGTGGCCTCGGCTGCCATGTGTCCGTCGTGACAACCGCGCACCAGCACGTGGAAGTCAAGCAGTTCGAAGGGTGGAGTATAGTCCGGACGGGCGCGGCGCATGAGCAGCTCCACCGACCCCTCGGCACTCTCGAACTGGAAGCCGCGGTTCTCCAACTCCTTGATGTGTTGCAGGACCTGCTGGGTTTGCACTTCACCCGCCAGCAAGTCCAGACCGAACTCCTGCGCTTTGTAAGCGATATTGCTCTTCCCAGAGAGCTCGGATACGACAACCCGCTTACGATTGCCTACCAAGCTGGGATCTATGTGCTGATAGCTCTCCTGGCACTTGAGCAGAGCGTTGACGTGTGTCCCTCCCTTGTGAGCAAAAGCACTATGGCCCACGTAGGCCAGGTGCGCATTCGGTTTCAGATTGGCCAGTTCACTGACGTAGCGAGAGGTTTCGGTCACCATGCGCAGTTGTTGGTCAGTGACACAGTCATGGCCCATCTTGAGCTTGAGGGCTGGGATGATGGAGCACAGGTTGGCGTTGCCACACCGCTCGCCATACCCATTGACAGTGCCTTGCACATGCTCGACGCCCCTCTCCACTGCAATCAGCGAATTGGCCACGGCCATCTCGCCATCGTTGTGGGCGTGGATACCTAGCGGCGTGCTGGTGGCCTGCCGCACCTCTGTGACGACGGTGTCCACCAGGGAGGGAAGAGCGCCACCATTAGTGTCGCACAGTACCAGCACATCTGCCCCAGCCTCAGCGGCGGCGGCCAGGGTTTCCAGCGCATAGGCAGGGTCAGCCTGATAGCCATCGAAGAAGTGTTCCGCGTCGTAGATCACCTCTCGTCCCTGGGCCTTGAGGTAGCGCACGCTGTCGGCGATCATACGCAGGTTCTCTTCCAGTGTGGTGCGTAGCACGTGGTGCACATGTAAGTCCCAGCTTTTGCCCACGATGGCCACAGCCAATGTGTTGGCAGCGATCAACGCTCGAATGTTGCCGTCGTCCTCGACAGCCACGCCGACACGCCGAGTGCTGCCAAACGCTGACACGGTGGCCTGCTCCAAACCGATATCTGGCACTCGCTCGAAGAATGCCATGTCTTTGGGATTGGACCCGGGCCAGCCGCCTTCGACATAGGCGATGCCCAACCGATCCAACCGCCGGGCGATCTTGAGCTTGTCTTCCAGAGATAACGACAGGCCCTCGCGCTGAACGCCGTCTCGCAGAGTAGTGTCGTAGATCTGTACTGGCATGATTCCCTGACTATAGACCAACTGGTGTGAGCCAACCGTGGCGGTCGGGCACGCGCCCTTCCACGATATCAAAGAACGCCACCATGAGCCTGGTGGTGACTGGCCCTCGCTTGCCATCGCCTACCACAATGCCATCCACCGAACGGATGGGGGTGATCTCAGCGGCGGTTCCGGAGAAGAAGACCTCGTCGGCCGCATAGAGCAGCTCGCGAGGGATGGGCTCTTCGCCAACCTCCAGGCCCAACTCCTCAGCCAGCGTAACGACGCAGCGCCGGGTAATGCCATCGAGAATCGAGGCGGACAGCGGTGGGGTCAACAGTCGACCGCGGTGCACCAGAAAGATGTTCTCGCCACTTCCTTCGCTCACATGGCCGCTAACGTCAAGCGCTATGCCTTCCGTATAGCCGTGATCCACCGCCTCCATAGTGATCAACTGTGAGTTGACGTACTGGCCACCGATCTTGGCCGTTGCCGGATAGGTGTTGGGAGCCATCCGTTGCCACGAAGACACCCCCACATCCACGCCGTTTTCCAGAGCGTCAGGTCCCAGGTACTTGCCCATTCCAACCGTGATGATGCTCGCATGGGTAGGACATGACCGCCCGTCCAGACTGAAGGTGAAACCTCCCCGATAGAGTACCGGCCGGATGTAGCAAGACCTGTGGCCATTGGCCCGGATGGTGTCCAGAATCGCCTGGCGGATCACCTCGCGGGTATAGGGAATCTCCATGCGGTAGACCTTGCAGGAGGCCCACAGCCGGTGCAGGTGCTCTTCCAGACAGAAAACGGCCGGGCCGTCAGGCAGTTCATAGGCACGGATGCCCTCAAACACGCTGGAACCATAGTGGATGACGTGGTCACTTACATGCACCGTCGCCTCATCCCACGGTACCAGTTCTCCGTCCAGCCAAATCCAGTCCGACTTGCGCAGTGCCATAGATTCTGCCTCCTTGAGTGGCTCAGATGATGTCTCCGAAACCGATCAGAGAACTGCTCCTCCCTTTAGCAACGAGGCGACGACCAGATCACCCATCTGGCGGGTCGTCACCGTCGGTTGGCCCGTAGCGGCGATATCCGGCGTGCGGTACCCCGCGTCAAGCACAGCAGCAACCGCAGCCTCTACCGCCTGTGCCTCGCCTTCCATCTCCAATGAGTGGCGCAGCAACATGGCTGCACTGAGGATAGCTGCCAGCGGATTGGCGATGCCTTGCCCGGCAATGTCTGGCGCGGAGCCGTGGATGGGCTCGTACATGCCGAGGAGGGTCTGGCCCAAAGACGCCGAGGGTAGCATTCCCATGGAACCAGCGAGCACCGATGTCTCGTCGCTCAGGATGTCGCCGAACTGGTTGGCGGTGAGGATCACGTCGAAGTCCAGGGGACGGGTGAGAACGTGCATGGTCGCCGCATCCACCAGCAGGTGTTCCAGCTCCACATCAGGGTACCCCTCCGCTACCGTTTCCACGACCGATCGCCAAAGGCGTGAGCAGGCCAGCACATTAGCTTTGTCCACCGATGTCACCTTGCGCCGCCGCTGCCGCGCAATCCGAAAAGCCACGTGGGCGATGCGTTCGACCTCAGCACGGGTGTAGACCATGGTATCCACAGCTTGCTCGTTCCCTTCCACTCGTGGCTGGCCGAAGTAGATGCCCCCGGTGAGTTCGCGGACGACGATGAGGTCTGTACCGAGGATCAGTTCGGGCCGCAGTGGTGAGGCCGCCACCAGCGATGGATGCACCTGCACCGGACGCAGGTTGGCGAACAATCCCAATCCCTCCCGTAACCCCATCAACGCCTGTTCCGGACGCACTCTGGCCTGCGGCTCGTCGTACTTGGGATCACCGACGGCGCCGAAGAGGACGGCGTCAGCGGATTTCGCCAGCTCAAACGTGGACTCCGGCAGCGGATGGCCGGTGGCATCCATGGCTGCCCCGCCTACCAACCCCCGCTCCATGGCGAACTCTTGTCCAAGACGCTGCCCAACTATCTCCAGTACCTTCTCCGCCTCGGCGATTACCTCTGTGCCAATCCCGTCGCCCGCCAAGACGGCGATGCGGAAGTTGCTTCGTTCAGTCATAGAGATTACTCCTCAACCAGGCGTTGAGCGTGAAACCCACTGCGCAAACCACGGGTCACGCATCACGTTCCGAGTTGACAGGCCGGGCCTCAATCCGACGCCGAGTGTAGGGCACCAGGCCTCCAGCGTTGATGATCGCCATCATGAACGGAGGATATGCTTCAGCCTGGTAGACCTGACCGGTGGTCATGTTGCGCACCTGGCCCGTCTCCAAGTCTATGCCCAACTGCTGGCCGCTCTCCGCACCTCTCACGGCAGCCGGGCACTCCAGTATGGGCAGGCCGACGTTGATGGCATTGCGATAGAAGATGCGAGCGAAACTGCTCGCCACCACGCAGCCTACACCAGACCCCTTGATGGCCAATGGCGCGTGCTCCCGCGATGACCCACATCCGAAGTTCTCTCCTGCGACGATCAGGTCTCCGAGTTGCACTGCGCTGGCAAAGGCCGGATCAATGTTCTCCATGCAGTGGCGTGCCAACTCCTCCGGCTCAGACATGTTCAGGTAGCGCGCCGGGATGATCACATCGGTGTCTACGTTATCGCCGTACTTCCACACAGTACCTTTCATTTCCATTCCCCTGCTCCGCCAGCCGTGTGGAATAAGCCCCAGGTCTGACTGCGAACCCCGCGACCCGGG
>CAZPMV010000126.1:0-9079 GCA_964587335.1 uncultured Anaerolineales bacterium | reverse complement strand
GCAGCGTGAAGTTGACTACGTGATGGGTGCCGCCTTGGGCATCAAGCGCTCGGTGCTGGACCACATTGGTTTACTTGATGAAGGCTGTTTTCTGTACTATGAGGACACCGATCTCTGTTTCCGTGCCCGGCGGGCGGGCTACAGGGTGCTTTACATCCCGGATGCCGTTCTGATCCACGTGGAAGGAGCCACCAGTAGCCAGGGTGATTACGCCCATTTTCGTGCTTCTCACACTAGCCGGTTACGCTTCCTTTTGAAGCATTATGACGTTTCGCAACTTCTTAACGAGACGTTCCCAAACGAGTACACGTATCTAGCCGGAAGTCTCTGTCCTGGTGAAAGACGGGGGTTGAGCACAGCCTATGAGACCACACTGCGCACCTTGCTGGAAATCCTGGAAGCGAGGGTCAGGGATGGTGCCAAGCCGGTAAGTGATGAGAACCAGGAAGACCTCGCCAGGGCGTTGTCGGTTCTGTGCCGCAGCGTATGGGGGACGGCAGGCCAGGAGGAGGGCGTCGAATGAAGGGAAAACCGACAGCAGGGAGCGTGCCAGGGTATTCTGGAGTGGGTGACGACGTACACCACTGCTGCGATGCATTACTGGCTGGGTTCTTCACCAACCGCACACTGATCATCGCCGCGAACCGGGGCCCAGTGACCTTTGAGACAGCCGACGACGTTAGTCTGCAGTTCCAGCGTGGGGAAGGTGGATTAGTCACTGCGCTCACCGGTCTGTGCCAACACACCGATGCCACCTGGATCGCTTGTGCGCGGACTGAAGCCGACGCCACCTGGCGAGCAGGACACGTTGAGATGGCGGACGGCAGTGACATTCGGGTGCAGTTCCTCTCACCAGACGCGTTGGCCTACGAGGGCTACTACAACGTCATCGCCAACCCCTTGCTATGGTTCTTACAGCATTCCATGTGGGATGTGCCGCGCGCGCCAGTGATTGACCGTGTCACCTGGCAAGCCTGGGAAGATGGCTACGTGGCCGTCAATCGCCTTTTTGCGGAGGCGATCGCCGGGCAGGTCCGCGCTGCATCTCGCCCCACGCTGGTCATGCTGCAGGACTATCATCTGTACCTGGTGGCGCGATTCCTGCGCCAGAGGTTGCGGCCGCGCGAGCGACCAACGGTGTTGCACTTTGTACACATCCCTTGGCCTGGCCCGGAGTATTGGCGCATTCTGCCACCAGCGATGCGACGGGCTATCCTGGACGGGCTGTGCGCGGTGGACGTCTTGGGCTTTCAGACGCTCGAGGATGGGCTGAATTTCATTCGCACCTGCGAGTCGCATCTGCCGCGCTCCCACGTCAACTACAAGCGTGGCCGGGTATGGTACCGGAATCACGCCACGTACGTGCACGATTTCCCGATTTCTATCGATGTGGAAGCATTGAGGCAACTTGCGGAGTCGCAGGAGGTGGCCGAGTATCAGTCGGAAATCCAGCAGGTCGTGGGCGATCGACAACTGATCGTGCGCATTGACCGCGTGGAGCCGAGCAAGAACATTGTGCGCGGCTTCCAGGCCTTTGAGAACATGTTGGAGCTTTACCCTGAACACCGCGAACAAGTAACGTTTCTGGCATTGTTGGTGCCGTCGCGAATGGAATTGGATGAGTACCAGGACTACTTGGACGAGCTCATGGCTGCCGCCGGGCGCGTCAACGCCAAGTATGGCACGAACGAGTGGGAACCGGTGCGGATCCTCGTGGGCGAGAACTACCCACGGGCTGTGGCGGCCCTGCAACTGTATGACGCGTTGCTGGTGAACGCCATCGCCGATGGCATGAACCTGGTGGCCAAAGAAGGGCCGATTGTCAACCAACGCAACGGCGTCCTCATCCTTTCCGAACGAACGGGTGCCCGGCAGCAGTTGGAGGCAGGGGCGATAGTCATCTCGCCCTGCGATGTGTATGCAACGGCCCAGGCGCTCCATCAAGCGCTTGTGATGACGCCCGAGGAGCGCCAAGAGCGCGGCGCGCGGTTGCGCTGGCTGATCGAGCGCGAAGACATCACCACCTGGCTATGCCGTCAATTGGAGACCGTGGCCGAGTTGAATTTGTGACGAGGGTGTGTAGCGCCACATGCGATGCCCTTGAGCTTGTCGAAGGGAAACGACCGGAGACCGCTATTTTGCACTACACCACCCCGCCCATCGTTGGTGGGGTGGAAGCTGTAATTCAGGCTCACGTGCGGGGCTTCATCCAGGCTGGATACCCGGTCACCGTCATCGCTGGCCGGGGTGAGGGGGCGGCACTTGCGTCGGGAGCGGGCTTTGTCCTCGTCCCGGAGATGGATTCGCAGCACCCTCAGGTGGCGCAGATGAGCTCATTGTTGGAACGGGGTGAGGTGCCACCTGCTTTCGACGACATGACCAACCGGCTTATAGGCGCACTGGTATCAACTTTGAGCCGATTCGACAACGTGATCATTCACAACGTATTCACCAAGCACTTCAACCTGCCTCTCACGGCAGCCCTTCACTATTTATTGGACGCAGGCACCATTTGTCGTTGCATTGCCTGGTGCCATGATCTGACTTGGACAAGCCCCCACTCTCGTTCTAAAGTCCATCCAGGTTATCCCTGGGGCCTACTGCGCACTTATCGCCCAGACGTGACCTATGTCGCCGTGTCACAACGCCGACAGCGCGCATTGGCAGCTCTTTTTGGCTGCCCGCCGGAGCGGATTTACGTGATCTACAACGGGGTAGACCCAAAAGTGCTACTGGGGTTGTCTGCGGAGGGTCATGCGCTGGTGACCCGGCTGGGCCTGCTGGAGAGCGACCTGGCCCTGCTGATGCCGGTGCGTATCACTCGGGCCAAAAACATCGAATATGCGCTGCACGTGGTGGCGGCGTTGAAGACACGTGGCTGTCGGCCGAAACTAGTCGTGACCGGCCCGCCCGACCCGCACGATGTGCAAGGCATGGCTTATTTCCGGTCGCTGCAGGAGCTGCGCCAGCAGTTGGACATCGTCGAGGAGATACGCTTCGTTTTTGAATCAGGCCCAGATCCAGACCGACCGTTCATTATTGACACACGGGTGGTGGACGACCTGTTCCGCATGAGTGACTTGATGTTCATGCCCAGCCACAGAGAAGGCTTTGGCATGCCGGTGCTGGAAGCGGGACTGGTTGGCGTGCCGGTCCTGTGTACGGACGTCCCGGCGGCTCAGGAAATCGGCGGCGAAGACGTGATCCTGTTCGATGCCGCCGAAGCCCCGGCGCACGTGGCCGAGCAGATCCTAGCTTGGGTCGAGGGGAGTCCGGTGCATCGCCTGCGCCGCCGAGTGCGGCAAGGCTATACCTGGCAGGCGATCTTCCACCGGGATATTCAACCTCTCCTGGAAAGCGAGAGGGGACGTGATGCTGTGTACTTCTAAATGGATCAATAAACGCCTGGCCCAGGCCGAGCGTCTGTGGCTGTTCCTGGATTACGACGGCACGCTGGCCGACTTTGCGCCCACGCCGGAACACGTCAAGCCCAACCCAGAGGTCGTAGACCTGCTCACCAGGCTGGCTCAGCACCCTCGCATCCGCATAGCCGTGATCAGCGGCCGACGCTTGAGCCATGTTGAGGCGCTTGTACCCGTGCCGGGCCTTCTGTTGGCCGGCACCTACGGCGTAGAGTTGCGGACGCCAGAGGGAGAGCAGATCAAACGGGCAGAGTACGATGCCATACGCCCGGCGATGGCTACTCTCAAGACACGATGGTTGCCCCTACTCGCTGGTCGTGAGGGCTTCTTCCTGGAGGACAAATACTGGTCGCTGGCGCTTCACGCTCGTTTTGCCGATGATGACGAGGCGAAGGAGGTACTGGCTGCCGCACGTCGCATGGTAGCCGAAGTCGTGTCTCCGGGACTATTCCGCCTGTTGGGTGGACATAAGTTTCTGGAGATCAGCCCCCGGCTGGCGCACAAAGGGGAGGCGGTACGCTACCTGCTGGGCCGTTACCCTTGGCCTGGTGTCTTACCCGTATACCTGGGCGATGACGACAAGGATGAAGAGGCGTTTGGTGTGATCAAAGCGCGAGGGGGTATCGCGATCTTAGTGGCATCGGAACCGCGGGATACGGGGGCGGATTTCTGTCTGGAATCGCCGCAAGCCGTGCGCCACTGGCTGCAAACGCTGCCCACGCGCTTCGGTAAGCAGGAACCGTTGCCAATTGATATGTAAACGCAAGGGAGCATCTATCCATGAAAATGATCCTGGCTGTAATTCAAGACCGGGACGCAGGCCCTACTCTCGATGCATTGCGCGAGCGCAAGTTTGGCGTGACGCAAATTGCTTCCACCGGCGCCTTTTGGCGTCAGGGCAACATAACGTTGTTGATCGGGGTCGCTGAACAGCGCGTCGAGGAAGCAATTGGCGTATTGCGCGAGCAATGTCACAGACGTCAGGAGCTCAGAGCCGTGCTGTCGTCGGCAGGGGGCAGATTCGTTGCTCCGAGCAATTGCATTGAAGTTGAAGTCGGCGGCGCTGTGATCTCTATCCTCAACGTGGAGCATTTTGAACAACTGTGAGGTGTTGGCTTACTTAAGTGGCAGGATACGCAGATACTACATCCGCGAGATACCGGGCAATCGGGTGCCGGTAGAGCTATCGCCTCATGACCTACCCGAGGAAGAGTGAAATGAATAAGAAACTTTACGTCGGCAGCCTGTCCTTCGACACGACAGAGGACGAGCTGCGCGAGCTGTTCAGTAGAGTGGGCACGGTACGGTCGGCGGAGGTGATCCGCGATCGCTACACGGGCCGGTCGAGAGGCTCTGGCTTCGTGGAGATGGAAACGGTTGCCGAGGCCGAAAAGGCCATCAGCACCTTCGAGGGCACCACGCTGGGCGGTCGAGAGATCAAAGTGGCGGAGGCGCGGCCGCGTCGAGAGCGGTCACGGGACTCCGGCGGTTGGGGTCGCTGGTGAACTCCAGAGTGTTGTTACCAAGGAGATGAAACATGTCAAGCCAACTGCGGGCTGTGACGTGCCAGCGATGTGGGTCTGGATTTGTGTTGACCACTAACTACCTCGACCTGCTCGCACGACGAGGGGTCAAGGTGGTCGTGCCAGCATTGTGTCCGACCTGTTTCCTGGCCACAGGACCACTACATAAGGAGCGCGGCAAGGTGAAGTGGTTCGACTCGCGCAAGCATTATGGGTTCATCATCACCGAAGAGGGCAAGGAAGTCTTCTTTCACGAAAAACAGATTCTTGGAGACGGTTTGGACGGGCCAAAGGAGGGCCAGGTGGCCCTGTTCCACGTTGGCTATCGTGTCGAAGGCCCCGAAGCGTTGAACGTGGAGTTGACGAGGGGTGACTGCTAGAAAAGCGGGGTGACAACACCTTCGTGAGTGATCCGCCCCATGCTGGAACCTGGATGGAGATGAAGGCGGTACTTGCCTATCTCAAGGGCCAGCCCCACGCTGTAACGGGCGAGGGTGGTTTCCCACAAACCACAATTGAGCAACTGAGTGTCGGTGAGGTGATGCAGTACGCAATGGAGGGAAGAGGCGCCGAAGCATGACAGCAGGGAGGTAGAGAGCTTGCCTACAACAAAGATCAAGAAGGTACATCGCCGTCAGCGACGCAAGCGCAAGTTGCGCTACCTGCGCCGGCGGCTGCAGAGGACAACAGACCCCGGCATGCGTAGGCGGCTGATCATGAAGATGAAGCGGATCAGTCCGCGTGCACCCGTGCCTGAAGCATAGCTGACCAGCGCAAGCGTGGGCGTGCACGAAGGCCAATCTTGGCGGCCTCCTGGCGCGCGGCCGACCGCCATCTGAGCAGAGTGAAGGGTCTCAGTTGATAGAGCCGGTCGTCAAGGCGCTGTTAGTGGAGAGACAGAGATGACACCTGCGCGTGGCGGCGGCGGTCATGAACACACTGTGGTTCATCTCCGCCGAGGTGGCCCACTCAGAAAACCATTCACTCCGTATCTGCCGCTCTGCCCGACGGCTCGATATGTGGCTTTTGCCTCAATGCAAGGAGACATACGATGACTATTGTGGGCTATGGCAAGCAACTCACCGCGGAGCATCTCCGCATCCTTCGACAGGGCGTTGAGGCCTGGAACGCCTGGAGAGGTGAAGACCCTGCATTGGATCCAGATCTGAGGGGGGCCCCACTGGGTGGAGCCGATCTCCGAGGGGCTGACTTCCGACGGGTAGACCTTCGCACGGCGGACCTACGCGCGACAGACTTGACGGGCGCCGACCTGCGCGGAGCCGACCTGCGCAGTGCAGACCTCGTCGAAGCCAACCTGCGCAGAGCGTATACGAGCGGCGCGGATCTGCGTAGGGTGAACCTGCGGAGGGCAGATCTCCGCCGGACTGATCTGGCCGTGGCCGACCTCAGTGGCTCTGATCTGCGCGGCGCGGACCTGCGCGGCGCAGACTTGAGACACGCGGATCTTCGCAGGGTGATCCTCGAACGGGCGAATCTCGAGGAAACCGACATGTGGGGCGCGATCGTCGGCTGGACTGTCTTCGGAGATGTTGACCTGAGCGGAGTCAGGAACCTGGAGACTGTGATACATCTAGGTCCCTCGACCATTGGCATTGATACCATCTATCGCTCGAAAGGCCGCATTCCAGAGGTCTTCCTGCGGCGAGCTGGCGTGCCGGAGGAGTTCGTCGGCCACCTTCCGGCCCTCATTAACGAGCACTTTCAGTCTGACACCTGCCTCATCGCCTATGCCGCCGCAGACGAGGAGATCGCTCGCAGGCTCCAGACTGACTTGCAGAGCAAGGGCCTGCGTTGCTGGTTGGCTCCCGAGGACATGGAACTCGATAAGAGGATCAGACAGAGCATCGACCCCACTATCCGTCTCCACGACAAGCTTCTGCTCATCCTGTCGCAGCACTCCACTGAGAGTGAGTGGGTTGAGGCTGTCGTCGAGATAGCCCTGGAGGAGGAGCAGGTGCGAGATCAGACCATGCTTTTCCCCATCGTCCTGGACGACAGCGTGATGGAAACCGAGAAGCCGTGGGCAGAGCAGGTGCGGAGAGAAGGGCATATCAGTGACTTCCGATGCTCGGAAGACTCCGATGCCTATCAAGAGGCGTTTGCGCGCCTGGCACGCGATCTTGAGAAGGAAGGCACGGAGGCAGAAGCGTGAGCTCGCGAGCGTAGCGAGCTCAATTGGCCGTTGCCTGGATGGAGCAAGTTGATCGCCACATCCGTTTCGGCCTCCTTCAGGATCTTCACATTGAGGGAGTGTTGGCAGGAGTCGTGAGAAGGCGAAGGGCTACTCTGTGCTCGCCGGCAACTCGATAGTGAACGTGGTGCCCTGGCCTAGTTCGCTGACGACCCCGATCCGGCCGCCGTGGGCCTGCACCAACTGCCGGGCGATAGCGAGGCCCAGCCCACTCCCTGCTCCACTGGCGCGGGAGCGGGAACGGTCGCCGCGCCAGAAGCGGTCGAAGATGCAGGACAGATCCTCGGGGGGGATGCCCGCACCACTATCGCGCACGATAATGCGCACACCGCCCTCCACAGGCTTTTGGGCTGAGATACCCTCGACTGTGCTCGGGGCAGGCTCCGCCCGGAGCGTGATGACCGCGCCAGCAGGCGTGTGGCGCAGGGCGTTGTCCATCAGGTTGCTCAGCACCTGATCCAGCCGCCCCACGTCCCCGATGATGGTCATGGTGGCTGGGCCTCCTTCGGTTCCATCGGTTTCATTCGGCAAGTCCCCCTCGATTGCGCCAGGGACGGGCAGGGCAGGCTCGACGCGCAGGTCTATCCCCGCTGCTGCGGCCTGGCCGCTGAAACTGGTGCCCACGTCGGCCAGGAGTTCAGCCACGTCCACCGGCTCCCGCACCAACGGCAGTTGCCCGGCCTCGGCCAACGAAAGCGTCCGCAGGTCGTCTACCAACCGCGCCAGCAGGCGCGTCTCGTCCAGTGTGGCTTCAATGTGCTCTGCCGTTGGCTCGTACACGTCGTCGAGGATGCCCTCCAGATTGCCCTGGATGATGTGCAGCGGCGTGCGCAGTTCGTGGGCCACGTCAGCGGTGAGGTTGCGGCGTTGGCGGTCGGCGCGCTCTAACTCCTCGGTCATGCGGTTGAAGGACTCGGCCAGCCGACCGAAGTGTTTGGGGCCGTGGGTCGCCTCTGGCACTCGTACGCTCAGGTCCCCCTCGGCCACAGCGTCGGCGGCGGCCATGACGTCAGCTATGGGTGTGGCGATCTCCTGAAAGGCCCGCAGCGCCAGCGCCCCTGCCAGCAGCGGCAGCGACAGCGACAGGCCAATCCCTCCGATCCATACCAGCAGCGCCGTCTGCCCACCGCCGCCGAGCAGCCGCGTGAGCAGAAAGGCCAGTGCCGCCATCCCGCCCAAGATCAGCACAACGATGAAGCCAAAGATGCCAAAGAAGCGTAAAAAGAGGCTGCCTCGCTTGCGCCGCCACGCTCTCGGCCACTCCGGATGCTCGTGGAGCCGTCTTCCCCGTGTCCATGGCGGCTGATGGTCGTAGTGTTGCCCTGCTTCCCCTTGGCGATGGGGCCGGCGTTTGTGGTGTTTCCTGAACTTCTTCATGACGATTTTTCTCAGGCGAGGCAGGTCGAATGCACGTCCCTCAGTCAAGTTGACTTGCTCTGCGACCTGCCCAGCTCCTACTCGTCGGTGAATCTGTAGCCGATGGCGTAGACAGTGAACACGTAGCGCGGCTCGGCAGGGTTGACTTCCAGTTTGCGTCGCAGGTTCTTGATGTGGGCGTCTATGCTGCGATCGTAGCCATCATAGG
The DNA here is from genome assembly GCA_964587335.1 of uncultured Anaerolineales bacterium. Classification (GTDB taxonomy): domain Bacteria; phylum Chloroflexota; class Anaerolineae; order UBA3071; family UBA3071; genus UBA3071. Next base: position 337 of record CAZPMV010000126.1, on the reverse strand, counting down.
CGATGCCGTGTAGCCGGTCGAGCAACTGGGCGCGGGTGAGGGTCTGGCCGGGATGCTGGGCCAGCGCCGCCAGCAAGTTGAACTCGGTGCGGGTGAGACGGATCGGTTCTCCGGCGCGGGTGACGCGGTGGCCGAGCAGATCAATCTCCAGGTCGCCGGTGCGGATGAGACCCGGCTGATGGACGCCACCGCGCACGCGGCGCAGCACCGCCCGCACGCGGGCTACCAACTCGCGGGGCGAGAAGGGCTTGGTGATGTAGTCATCGGCGCCCAACTCCAGGCCGATGAGCCGGTCGGTCTCCTCGACGCGGGCGGTGAGCATGATGATGGGCACGTC
>CAZPMV010000125.1:0-9098 GCA_964587335.1 uncultured Anaerolineales bacterium | reverse complement strand
CGCTATGGTTTCGTGCACGGCGACATCTGTGACGCAGCGAAAGTGGAAGCTGTCGTGCAGGAGCATGATATTGACGCGGTTGTCAATTTCGCCGCCGACACCCATGTCGATCGCTCGCTCATGGAGCCGGGCAGCTTCATCCAGACCGACGTCTACGGCGCCTACGTGTTGCTGGAGGTGGCCCGCAAGTTCGGCCTGGAACGGGTCCATCAGGTATCCACCGACGAGGTTTATGGTCAGGTGCTGGAAGGCTCCTCCTTGGAAACGGACACGTTGGTCACTCGCTCCCCCTATTCCGCCTCCAAGGCTGGCGGGGACCTGATGTGCTACGCCTACTTCGTCAGCTTCGGCGTGCCGGTCACCATCACCCGCGGCTCCAACAACGTCGGCCCCTATCAGTACCCGGAGAAGGTCGTCCCTCTCTTCATTACCAACGCTATTGACGACATTCCCCTGCCCCTCTACGGCGACGGGCGGCAACAGCGGGATTACCAGTACGTGCTGGATCACTGCCAGGGGATTGACGTAGTATTGCACAGGGGCACGCCCGGTGAGACCTACAACCTGGGCACCGGCGTGGAGACGGAGAACATGGTCATGGCCCGCTTGATCCTCGATCTGCTGGGCAAGCCGTACAGCCTCATCCAGCACATCACCGACCGGCCCGGACACGACCGCCGCTACTCCCTCAACTGCGACAAGATCGGGGCGCTAGGCTGGCGCAGCCGCCACTCCTTCGAGAACGCGTTGGAGAAGACCGTGCGCTGGTACGTGGACAACGAATGGTGGTGGCGCAAGATCAAGACGGGAGAGTATCGGGAGTACTACAAGCGGCAATACGCAGGGCGTGAGATCAAGTAGTCAGCGCAAAAGCGGAAGGTGCGGAACGTTCTATGTCCGTTCCTCGCATCTTCTCCCCCCGCCGATGGCGTTTCACCACTCCACAAGCACACAGCCTTCCAATTGACGAGTCCGCGGGCCTGTGAATGACCGCTGTGAAGCACTTCGTCGAATTGCTGCACTTCGTCACTCTTCTTTGACTTTGCCTCGGACTTGGGCTATAATCCTACGCCGGAGGAGGAGACGGAGGAGGCAGATGAGGCGTCAGGTAAGACGAGGGCCGCTGAGATGGTTGGTGCCTGGGATACAGGTCAAGCGGTGGCTGCTGGTGCTCATCGCCGGCATCACGCTCTTTGGCCTCGGCTGTGCCTACCTCCTGCGTGACCTCTACGAGGTTCGTCCTCTGCCGCCGTTCTTCTACTATCTGACGCTGCAATTTGTCCCCCGCTGGGGCCGGGCGCTGCTTTTCGGCCTTGTGGGGAGCGGACTGGTGATCTTGGGGCTAGTGCGCCTGAACCAAGCGCTGCTAGCCCCTTTCCTGCGCCCCGGCCAGGAGAAGGTGGTGGATGCGCTCTATCGGCATCGCCAGCGGCAGCGAGGGCCGAAGGTGGTAACCATCGGCGGGGGCACGGGGCTGTCGGTGCTGCTGCGGGGGCTCAAGGAGTACACAGATCACCTCACCGCCATCGTCACCGTGGCCGATGACGGGGGAAGCTCGGGGCGGCTGCGCAAGGAGCTAGGCGTGCTGCCGCCAGGCGATTTCCGCAACTGCATTGCTGCCCTCTCGGAGGCTGAGGGGCTGACCTCCCGCCTCTTCCAGTACCGCTTCGGCGAGGGTGTGGGGCTAAACGGCCACAGCTTCGGCAATCTCTTCATCGTGGCCATGGCCGGGGTCACCGGCAGCTTCGAGCGGGCGTTGGTGGAATCGAGCCGCGTGCTGGCTGTGCGCGGGCGCGTGCTCCCTTCGACCTTACAGAACGTGACCCTTTGCGCCGACCTTCGTGAGGAGCAAGAGGGGACAGAGGCTGCCTGGCGGCGGGTGGAGGGGGAATCGAGCATCACCAAGCAGTTGGGCACCATCGAGCGCGTGTTTCTGGAGCCGGGAGAAGCATCAGCCTACCCGGAGGCGGTGAAGGCGATTCTGGAGGCCGACTTGATCGTCGCCGGGCCGGGCAGCCTCTACACCAGCGTGTTGCCCAATTTGCTGGTGCCGGACGTGACCCGCGCCATTCGGGCTTCTGGAGCGATGAGGGTATACATCTGCAACGTGGCCACGCAGGCGGGGGAGACCCATGGCTACAGCGTGGGGGATCATATTCGAGCCATCCAGAAGCACGTAGGAGGAGATCTCTTCCGCACCGTGCTGGCCAACAACCGTTTCCTCGGGCCAGTGGCGGCACCGTCGGGGGCAGAATGGGTGTTGCTTCCCCAGGAGGAGGATGAGGACTATCGGCTGGTAACAGCGGACCTGGTGGACGAGGAATCGCCGTGGCGACATGATTATCACAAGCTGGCACGCCGGCTGATGGAGTTGTATGAAGCGCAGGTGCGAGCAGAGAGCTAGAGCGCAATACCGAATCACAGCCATCGTTGTGATGGAGGCGAGTGGATGACGATACAAGAGCAATCTGAATCCCTCTGGGTTGTCGTGAAAGTCGAGAGTGGGATTCCTGTCATGGTCCAGGCCTGTCTTGACAGGCAATGTGCCCAAATGCGAGAACAGGTCTTGCGGCAACATATGCATCCAGAGAACGACGAGACTGGTGTCTTTGAAATCCAATCCGGTGCAGAGGTTATGGAATACAGGACCACGTAACAGATTCGATACACGACAGCATAGTCAACATAAATCTCGAAAGGAGAATGAACGCATGCCAACGAGAATCGGCATCAATGGTTTCGGCCGCATCGGCCGGCAGGTCTTCAAGGTCATCGAGGAGCAATATGACGGTGTGTTGGAGGTCGTGGCCCTCAATGATCTCTTCCCTCCGGAGACCAACGCCCAACTCCTCAAGCGTGACTCCAACTACGGCAAGTACGAAGCGGACATCTCTGTAGACGGAGGCGATCTGATCGTCAACGACGAGCGGATCAAGGTCCTCCAGCAGCGGGACCCCAGCCAGCTCCCCTGGGGCGACCTGGGCGTGGACATCGTGGTGGAATCCACAGGCGTCTTCCGCAAGCGGGAACAAGCCGCCATGCACCTGGGCGCTGGGGCGAAGAAGGTCATCATCAGCGCCCCTGCCACGGGGCCGGACATCACCATCGTGCTGGGGGTCAACCACGAAGCGTACGATCCAGCAAAGCACCACATCATCTCCAATGCCTCCTGCACCACCAACTGTCTAGCGCCGGCGGTCAAGGTGGTCAACGATAACTTCGGCATCGTCAAAGGGCTGATGACCACCATTCACTCCTACACCACCGATCAGCGTATCCTGGACTTGCCACACAAGGACATGCGCCGGGCGCGGGCGGCGGCCTTGAACATCATCCCCACCACCACCGGCGCAGCCAAGGCACTGGCCCTGGTCATCCCCGAACTGGAGGGCAAATTCGATGGCATGGCCATGCGCGTCCCCACGCCCACCGTCTCCGTGGTGGACTTCGTCTGCGAGCTGGCCAAGCCGACGACCACCGAGGAACTGCGGGCAGCCTTCAAGGCCGCGGCCGAGGGTGAACTGAAAGGCATCTTGGGCTACAACGAGGAACCGCTAGTGAGCATGGACTTCAAGGGCGACCCCCGCTCCAGCATCGTTGATGGCCCGTTCTGCCAGGTGCTGAACGGAAACCAGGCTAAGGTCGTGGCCTGGTACGACAATGAGTGGGCTTACTCGGTACGCGTCGCCGATCTGGCGGATTACATGGCCAAGAAGGGGCTCTGACTGAGACAAGGGACAAGGGACAAGGAGACCAGGGGACAAGGATAATGAACAAGAAGACCGTCAGAGATATAGACCTGCGCCGCAAGCGCGTGCTGGTGCGGGTGGACTTCAACGTCCCCCTCAAAGATGGCGAGGTGGGCGACGATACCCGCATTCGGGCCGCGCTGCCCACCATCCGCTATCTTCTGGAGCAGGAAGCGGTCATCATTCTCATGTCCCACCTGGGGCGGCCCAAGGGCAAGGTGGTGCCTGGTCTCTCCCTCTCGCCCGTTGCCGCGCACCTGCACACGCTGCTGAGACGGCCCGTGGCCTTCGTCGAGGAGTGTGTGGGGCCAGAGGTGAAGGCTCTCGCTGCAAAGCTCCGCCCTGGCGACGTCCTGTTGCTGGAGAACCTCCGCTTCCATCCTGAGGAGCGAGGCAACGATCCCGACTTCGCCGCCCAACTGGCTGCCTTGGCCGATGTCTACGTGAACGACGCCTTCGGCACGGCCCACCGCGCCCATGCGTCCACCGCCGGCGTGCCGCAACATCTACCTGCGGTGGCTGGCTTCGTTATGAAGAAGGAGTTGGAGTTCCTGGGCCAAGCGCTGTTAAGCCCGCAGCGCCCTTACATCGCCATCCTGGGCGGGGCCAAGGTCTCTGATAAGATCGGCGTCATCCAGTCCCTGCTGAGCGATGTGGACGCACTGCTCATCGGCGGTGGGATGGCCAACACCTTCCTCCTGGCCCAAGGCCGTGAAGTGGGCGACTCGCTGGTGGAGGCGGACAGCGTGCCCCTGGCGCAGCAGTTAATGGAGGAGGCAGGCGAACGGCTGCTGCTGCCGGAGGATGTGGTTATTGCCGACAAATTCGACGCCGATGCCGCGGCTCGTGTGGTACCCGCAGACGCCGTGCCCGCCGGCTGGCGCATCATGGACATCGGCCCGGCGACAGTGGAGCGCTACAGCAAAGCGTTGGCTGCGGCCCAAACGGTAGTCTGGAACGGCCCGATGGGCGTGTTCGAGTTCCCGCGCTTCGCTGAGGGCACCTTTGCTATCGCTCGGGTGCTGGCTGAGGCAGACGCTGTGACCGTCATCGGTGGCGGCGATTCGGCGGCTGCCGTGCGCCAGGCGGGTCTTGCGGACAGGATGACCCACATCTCCACCGGCGGTGGAGCGTCGCTGGAGTTCCTGGAGGGCAAAGAACTGCCTGGCGTGGCGGCCCTGATGGACAAACAGGAGTGAGAACGTGAGCTTCTTGAAGAGGTTCAGCAGAAGCCTCGCTGGTGGCAATCAGGAAGACCCCTATGCGCTATGGGTCTACGTGCGCTGCAAACGGTGCGGCGAAGCCATTGGCACGCGCGTTAGCCTGCGCAGTGACCTCTCCATACGCTACGACGAGAGCGGGCGGGCTCGCGGCTACGACGTGCGCAAGGTACTCATTGGCGGCAAGCAGCGCTGCTATCAGCCTGTCGAGGTACGCTTGACCTTCGACACCAAACGCCGCCTGGTGGATCGGGAGATCATAGGCGGCGATTTCATCACCGCCGAGGAGTTCGCCGCGGAATCGGCGAGCGAGTGAGAGTCCAAGAACAATACGACCAACCCTCCCGCAGGTCAACTCTCGTGACCCGCGCGGGAGGGTTCCTGTTGAGTTCAGGAGCACATCATGCGTAAACCCATCATCGCTGGTAACTGGAAGATGCACAAAACCATTGACGAGGCTGTGGCCCTGGTGGATGCCATGCGAGCCAGCCTCGATCAGATCGAAACTGTGGAAAGCGTTGTCTGTCCACCCTTCATTGCCCTCAGCGCTGTGGCTGAGGTGCTCAAAGGCAGTCGCGTGAACGTTGGCGCCCAGAACATGCATTGGGGGGAGGAAGGGGCCTACACGGGGGAGATCGCACCGGGCATGCTGGCTGGCCTCTGTCAGTACGTGATCCTGGGACACTCCGAGCGGCGCGGCTACTTCGGCGAGACGGACGAAGGAGTGAACAAGAAGGCCAAAGCGGCGCTGGCCCACTGCCTGACCCCCATCATCTGTGTGGGAGAGACGGAGGCGCAGTACGACGCTGGCGAGACCGATGCTGTTGTGCGTCGCCAGGTGGCGGCGGCGCTGCAGGGGTTCAGCGCTGAGCAGGTGCGCTCACTGGTTTTCGCCTACGAGCCCATTTGGGCCATTGGCACGGGCAAGGCAGCCACAGGAGAGGATGCCAATCGAACCATCGGGGGCGTCGTGCGCGGCGCCATCGCCGAACTGTACGGCCAGGAGACGGCCCAGGCCGTGCGCGTCCAGTACGGTGGCAGCGCCAAGCCCACCAATATCGCCGAGTTCATGCAGCAGCCAGACATTGACGGCGCGCTGGTGGGCGGCGCAAGTCTCACAGCGGACAGCTTCGTGGACATGGTGCGCATCACGGCCCAGCTTGGGAGCTAGCGGAGTGTGGACGCCTGGAGTGCGCTGATCTGGTTTCTGGTCAGTCTGACGACCCTGGCCTTGTTTAGCCGCTGGCTGAGCGGGCTGGTGCAGGGTGTAGGCTGGTTGCTCTTCCGCGATGAGCGGGCTGTGTTCCTTCTGACCTATGTGGTCTTTCTCCCCGGCATCCTCATCCATGAGTTGAGCCACTGGGCTGTGGCCTGGCTGCTGGGGATGCGCCCACGGCAACTCAGCCTGTGGCCGAAGCTGCGCGGCCGGCGGGTAGAGATGGGCTCGGTGCGCGTGCGCTCAGGGGGGACGCTGCGCGACAGTCTGACGGGGCTGGCACCGCTCCTTGTGGGCAGTCTCATCATCCTCCTGGTTAGCTACCGGATTTTCGACGCTGCGCCATTACAGCAAGCCTGGCAAAGGGGCGGCTTCGGCGCCGCCTGGGATGTCTTCTGGGCCTCCTTTGCGGTGCCCAACGCCTGGCTCTGGGCCTACCTGGTGTTTGCTGTCAGTAACGCTATGTTCCCCAGCTCTTCAGATCGGCGGCCATTGCTCCCCTTGCTGCTCTACGTTTTCATCACCGGGCTGTTCTTCTACCTGATCGGCTGGCTACCCCGGCTGGTCATCCCAGCGGGCATGATGGCCCAGGCAAGCGGGGCACTGCGCACGCTGACCACTGCCTTTGCTTTCACCATCGCCTTGGACATACTCATTGCCCTACCGCTATTGGCCATGCAGTTCCTGCTGGTGCCGTTACGGAGCGAGTGACAGCATTGTGCCATTCCGGCAAGATCTCAGGGAAGTCGGCAGCGCGGCTTGTAGCAGCGACTTCGGTCGCCGATCGAGCGGAAGAGGCGACTGAAGTCGCCACTACGAACCCAGCAGTCCAGCATTGCCAACACTGATGGAGTGTTGGGCGACCAGAAGCGAATCGCATTTGCAGAAGAGGCGCTTGAAGTTGAAGTTGCCACTACGAACCCATCAGTCTAACATTGCCAACACTGATAGAGTGTTGGGTGACCAGAAGGGAAGCGCATCTGCAAAAGCAAAGAGGCGGGCAAATTGCCCGCCTCTTCTTTGTCTGCATCAGCAGACCCTCGCTATCACAAGCCGTAGCACTTGCGATGGTAAGGGACCTTTCGATTTCGGGACCGACCGCTCGGTTCCATAGCCATCACGCGCACCATCAGCAGGTCGCCTTGGGCAATCTCTTCGCCGCACTTGCTGCAAGCGTGACCCGTTGACCTCCGGCGGCGAGCCTCCAGCGTAGCGGTGTCGGCGCCCAGCTTTGTTGCCTGTGCCATCTCTTCTTCCTCCAAATATGATCATTATGACTGTCCGAAGACACAAGCAGAGATCATACTCAGAAACGAAGGTTTGTCAAATCCCGTACAGCACTTTCGCGGGCAGTGGCAGTGGCTAAGTGGACAGGTACACAAGTAGACAAGGGATGACTTCCTTGTCCACTTGTTTCCCTGTGTGCTTGTCTACTTCCCACTTCAGGCCGGGATCTTGGGCAGTTCCAGCAGAGCTTCGTCGATCTTCTCTTGCTCCAGCGTGTAGTCGGGAAGCTCCTTCCGATGGTAGGCATCGTAGGCTGCCAGGTCGAAATGGCCGTGGCCACTGTTGTTGAAGAGAATGACCTTGGCCTCGCCTGACTCCTTGCAAGCCATGGCTTCATCATAGACAGCCCGGAGAGCATGGGCTGTCTCAGGGGCCACGATGATGCCTTCGTAGCGGGCGAAGCTGTGGGCTGCGTCAAAGACGGCGTTTTGCTGATAGGAACGGGCTTCCGCTTTCCCCTGGTCCAACAGGGCACAGACGCTCGGCGCCATGCCATGGTAGCGCAGCCCTCCGGCGTGCACGGGGGCGGGGATGAACCCATGGCCCACGGTGTGCATCATGGTCACCGGTCCTGTCATGGCCGTGTCGCCCCAGTCGTAGGCATAGGTACCGCGTGTCATGCTCGGGCAGGCGGTGGATTCCACAAAGATGGCTCGCAAGTCTGGCTTGTCACCAGTCAACTTGTCCTTCATGAAGGGAAAGATGAGGCCGGAGGCGTTGCTGCCACCACCCGCACAGCCGATGATGATGTCCGGGTAATCGCCCGCCATCTCCATCTGCTTCCTGGCCTCCAGGCCGATGACTGTCTGGTGCAGCAGCACGAAGTTGACCACGCTGCCCAACGAGTACTTCCACCCATCATGGGTGACGGCATATTCCAGGGCCTCGCTGATGGCGATGCCCAGACTGCCCGGAGTCTCAGGGTCCACAGCCAGGATGTTCCGACCGGCTTGGGTTTCCGAACTGGGACTGGGCACGACGTTGCCCCCCCAGGTCTCCATGGCGATGCGCCGGTAGGGCTTCTGGTGATAGCTGATCGCAACCATGAAGACCTTGCACTTCAGGCCGAAGAACTGGGTGGCGAAACTTAGCGCGCTGCCCCACTGACCGGCCCCTGTCTCAGTGGCGAGCCCCTCCAGGCCTTCCTCCTTGGCGTAATAGGCCTGGGCCACAGCGGTGTTGGGCTTGTGGCTGCCCGGAGGGCTGACTCCCTCCCATTTGTAGTAGATTCTGGCCGGAGTGTCCAGGGCCTTTTCCCACCGGGCTGCTCGATAGAGAGGAGAGGGACGCCACATCTTGAGCACATCCTGCACCTCATCTGGGATCTCGATCCACCGTTCTGGGCTGAACTCCTGTTCGATCAAGGCCATAGGAAAGACCGGCGGTGGCATGGGAGGATCCTTCATCAGCTCAAGCGTTGCCGGATGGCGGTAGAACGGCGGTGGCTCCTTCATGTCCACCAGGATGTTGTACCAAGACGTCGGTAGGTCCTTCTCGTCCAGAAGATACTTGTACTGCGTCATCTTTCGTTTCTCCTTATGATGAGTGTGTTTGGTGTAGCCTGAAGTCAGGCTGGTTTTGATGATCCATAGCATAGCCCCTTGCGGGCGTCCGGACGGGCACTAG
>CAZPMV010000124.1:0-9118 GCA_964587335.1 uncultured Anaerolineales bacterium | reverse complement strand
TGCGGTGGCTGGCCAGCACCGCCTCGATCTGATTGGCCTGTAGCTCCAACAGCTTGCGCATGGTGCACCTCCTGCTCGTGGCCCAACGGCGAAGAGAGTGGAAAGTGAATAGGGCATTAAAACACAGAACGTTTGTTCTGTAGCATTATACAGAACAAACGTTCTACTGTCAAATTCGGCAGTACGCCTTGCGCGAACGCTGCGAGAGCAAGGTCTATTAAGAATCAGAGTAGGAAATCTGGCATACAGACTGTCTCCAGGAGAAAGCCTCCAGATGGTGCGTCATTGGGTTGGGGGCAGCCAGACCTACGTCGCTTCTTTCTGAGCTTTGTGCAAGGCATGCATCAAACGGGACTTGCGCCGGGCCGCGTTGCGTCGATGGATCATCCCCTTCTCGGCGGCCCTGTCCAAGAGGCTGACCGCTCGATGAGTAGTCTCAGCAGCTTCTTCAATCTGCCCGGCCTCCATGAACTGCCGCGCCTTCCTTGTTTCAGTGCGAGTCGCGGAGCGTACCATGCGATTGCGCTTGCGCTTGCGTTCGGAACTGCGAATGCGCTTTATCGCTGACTTCGTGTTTGCCACAGAATCCTCCAGTCTATGTTGTTCGACACCTCTGAGAGAACGCAAAAACCGTCAGCGGATTGAGCGGGTTGAGCCGATTTTGTTCCATTCCTATCCGCTTCATCCGCTTAATTCGCTGATAGCTTCTGACCTTCTTTCATTAGAGTCAAGTATACACTACTCACCTCGATTCATCCAAATCCGAGCGGACCCTTTGTCAAGCCTGCTTTCTGCTGTCGTGTAGCACGCCGGCCATGGCCTGCTCGACATAGGGATAGGCCAGCCACACGGTTGCCAGGCCAAACAGAGCACCGCTCAGTGTGCGCAGCGCCCAGGTGCTCTCCCTTAATCCTAGAAGCTGAGTGGCGCCATCCACAGCCAGTGGGATCAGAAAGAGTACATACCCCCACAGTGGCAGTGGCCGCCACCGTCGTCCCGTCAGCCCGAACATCAGGCCGGCCAGGAGTATCGCTCCCCAGGTGGCCACATCCCGCTCGCAGAAGGCGATTTTGTACCCAAAGCGCTCATCGCCCACGAACATGCGACGCTCATCCAGCGTCATCCCCGGCAGCACGCCGGCCGCGTCCAACTCTTGCAGCGAGTAGATGGTCTTCTCCCCGAAGAGGAAGATGGAGCGCTCCGGCAATTGGTGGCACTGAGGCCGAAAGATCAGGTAGACAAGTTGGCCAGCGCCGGTGTGCCCGCTGTGCATCAAGAAGGGCGTGGCCACTGGCACGGCGAGATACAGCGCCACCAACAGGTTAAAGACAAGCAACCAGCGCCTGGCTATGCTGCGCACCAGGCGGTCAATGCGGGCCGCGAGCGCCTCTGCCTGAGCCGACAGTTTCGGTGTCGCCTTGGACACGAGACGCTAGCCTCTTCTCTCAGAGCCGCTGCTACCCACGACCACCGTCCCGCTCAGGTAGCCGATGTATCCAGGAATCAGCGGCAGAACGCATGGGGACAGGAATGAGAGCAACCCTGCCACAAAGGCCAACGGCAAGGTGACAGTGTCCGTCCCGTAGCTGGACAGCTCGGCCGTTGCCAGACCGCTGCCAAGGCGGCCTGTCAGCCATCCCGACAGGAGCTGAAACTGATCCAAGAGCAGCAATGCTCCGATGGTGACGAGGAAGAGGCCGGTGATGGCGGAAACGACGTTAAGGTGTCGGTTCAGGCGGCGCAATAAGCCGGTCATGGCGCTGAGGGCGGCACCGGTGATCAGGAACGGCGCCCCCAATCCCAGCGAATAGACAGCCAGCAGCAATGCTCCCTGACCGACGGTCTGAGTGCTGCTGGCCAGGAGATAGATAGCCGCCAGCACTGGGCCCACGCAGGGGATCCAACCTGCTGAGAAAACGACCCCCATTAGCAGTGAGGAGATATAGCCCAGACGGGGTTTCGCTTGCACCTGCACCCGCTTGTCCACGTAAAGGAATGGCAGCTTGATCAGCCCCATGGTGCTGAGGCCGAAGATGATGACGAGCACGCCGCCGATCCGCTGCACCCAGATGATGTAGCTGCTGAGCGCATAACCGATGAAAGCCACCGACGCTCCCAGGCTCACAAACACGATCGAGAAGCCGAGCACGAAGGCCAGCGCGTGCAGGAACGTATCTTTGCGATTGGTGAGCATCAGCGTGTTCCTTAGCGGCAGGTCTTCTGAGCGATCCCTTCTGCCTGCAGGCTTGGCGCCCTCAAGCTGCTGAGCCTGGAGGCTTTGAGTCCCAGGCGGGGCTTCGGATCACAGTTCGTGCCTCTCGAAGATGTGATAAGCCACGATGAGGCAAATCGCCACCATGGCCAGGCTCATGGTCACCGCCCGGCCCACATCGGCGGGAGCATCCAACGACAGCTTACCGGCGCCCTCGATGAGTGCCCCCGGCAGGTAGTCTTTGACCTGCGGCACGATGCTCAGGAGCGACGAGCCAACGTACCCGCCGAAGGCCAGACTGCCCGCGGCAATCTGGCTCTTGAACAGGGCGCTGCACAGGAAAGTCACCGCCAGCCATACCCAAAGGTACAGCGCCGCCAGCAGGCTGACCCGCAGGAAGAGGCCAGCGTCCAGGTACCCGAAGATGACGACGGTGTAGTAGTAGCAGACCGCCGCTGCCAACGCCAAGCTCACCGCGAAGACGAGCGTCAGGGCCGTGAACTTGGCCAGCAGGAAGGAGAGGCGGGACACCGGCTTGGAGAGCACTGTCGCCGCCGTGCCTCGTTCCCGCTCCAAAGCCACCGTGCCCATGGCGACGAGGATCAAAGCGATGACGCCGATCTGCGTCAGGTTCTTCAGGAACTGGGCGATGACATCGGCCACGGTGGGCTCCGGGAGTTGGATGATGACCATCTGGCCGCTGCTGGAGGCCATGCTTTTCAGAAGCTCTGGCGCCAGCTTGGCCACGATGGGCGATAACAGCCCGGCGAAGGCCACGAAGACCACAACTATCACCAGGAAACGGTAGGTGCGCCACTGCTCAGTCAGTTCCTTGCCCAGCAAGACAGGAAAGTTCATCGCTCTCTCTCCACCAGCCGCACGAAGACATCCTCCAGGCTGGGCATGGCCAGCTCGTAACGCAGAAGTGTCAGGCCACTGACGGCCACCAACTTCGGCAACTCCCGCTTGGCCATCGCCAGGTCGCGGGCGAAGAGACGCAACTGGTTCTCACCGACCTCGACGCGACCCACCCAGGGCAGTTTGTGCAGGCTATCGGCCAGTGTTGTCAACTGTCTATCGTTCGCCTCGAGCTTGACGAGGAAGACGGGCGCAGCGTAACGTTCCCGCAGTTCTTCGAGAGGTGCCTGCACCACCAACCGTCCGTGGTCGATGATTCCCACGATGTCGCAAACCCGCTCGACGTCGGCCAGAATGTGAGTAGACATGAACACCGTGGCCTGGCCCTGGAGATGGGCGATGACCTCCAGGATCTCCTTGTGGCCGATGGGATCTAACGCCGAGCAGGGCTCGTCCAGGAAGAGCACCGGTGGGCGGTTGATCATCGCCTGGGCGATACCCAGTCGTTGGCGCATCCCCCGGGAGTAGCCACCGATGCGTCGCTTAGCCGCCGCCCCCAGGTCGGCGAGCTCTAGCAGTTCGTCTACCCGCCGCGTCAGTTCTCCCCCACCCAGGCCGAACAGCCGGCCCACGTAGATCAGGAACTCGCGCCCGGTCATCCACCTGTAGAAGGCTGGTTCCTCCGCCAGGTAGCCAATGCAGGTATGCAGAGCTTGGTTACCGAAAATGACTTCCTGGCCAGCCACCCAGGCCCGGCCGGCAGTGGGCCTGCACAGGCCGATGAGCAGCTTGATAGTAGTGGTCTTGCCCGCGCCGTTGGGACCCAGAAAGCCAAAGATGGTCCCCTCCGGCACGGCCAGGTCTAGCCCATCCAACCCCACCACCGGGCCATAGTGCTTGGTCAGTTTCTTGCAAACGATGGCAGCCATCAGCTTTCCTCTCGCCCCAGCAAGAGGTAAACCAACGGACCGAAAGTGCCGATGAGCACGATGATCGCCAGCCAGCCCCAGCGGTTCAAATAACGAAAGCGTTGGCGATGCGTCCAGTCCCACACCCCCAAGGCCAGCAGGCCCAACTGGATGAGAACCAGGGGGAGCAGAAGGGGCAGAATCTGCTGCAGATCACTGAAATCCCTCACCTTCTTCCAGTTCCTCCTGACGCCAAGAAAACCTCTGCCAACTGCTCGATCACGAAGAAAGGATCAGTGCCGATGACGTTGGCCGCGTACAGCTCCATGCCGCCGATGTCGCCAGTGCGGTTGATGGGATCGCCGCGATCTACCGCCCGCACCAAAATCGGGAAGGCGCTCCAATCCTCATCCACCTCAGCCAGCGGCGGCATGCAGATGGCGACGTTGAAGCTCTGCACCCCCATTTGGTCACGGAAACAGGCCAGTGTGTCGTACACTGCCCTGCTGAGTGTGGGGTTCAGGTCATTGGCTAACAACAGCGTCTCCCGCTCCTTGACGGGAGTCAGATAGGCAATGACCCGCACACCGTCCCGCTCGAAGCCCAAGCCCAGGTCGGCGTGGGCAGCGTACAGATCGTCGAAGTAGTTAGACCCGTGTTCCTGCCTGTAGGCCAGTGCAGCCCGACGCAGCGCTTCCACCTTTACATAATGCATGTCTCTGGTCACCGTCATCTGCATGTGCCCGTGCAGGATGCTGGCAGCCGCTTTCCACAGACAGTTCCACATGAGGAAGAAGTACTTGGCCTCTGGGTCAACCTTGTGCGCCTCCAGCGCCCAACGGTAAGCGGTATCCACGTAGTCGGTCACTTCCTTAGCATCGAAGGCCAGTGGATCATGCTCATCGAAGATGACCAGACCGTGGAAGCCATCGTACTTGGCGATGTTGGAGGCCGTGATGCAGTGCCGCCCCCGCACACGGCCGAAGACGTCTTCCGGCGTGGCTTGCTCAGGCCGGCAGAAGGGGTCACCCACCCGTGTGCGCGCCTCGATCACCGCATCGCTGGGGGCTCGCGCTTCTACGGGACGGCGAGCCCGTAGCTCGTTGAATAGAGCGCTCTCCATGGTCACCAGGTTTGTCACCTTGACGATGCGCTGCTCCAACACGGCCTCCACGCTGCCGAAGTAGCCTTTGATCCACTCGTGCATCGCCTCCGGCGGGTTGAGCTTCCCCACGCAGGTACTGACGTGGAAGATGCGCTGGAAGCGCTCCCGCGCTGGCGCAGGCAGTGAAGCGACCAACTGGGGTAGATGGACGATGTCGGGGGCAATCAGGGGAAGCGGCTCACGCAGCGGCTCGCGTGGTTTCTCGACATAACGGAGAGAGACCGTCTTGCTCTCGGGTTGAGTTGTCTCGGCCATGGCGATATCGTGATGTCCCTCGCTCATACAGCGGGGCCGCTGGTAGGTAGGACGTCGACCTCGTCGGGGGCGTGCTCCCCGGCTCGGATCGCCAGTGCACGGTAGTAGAGGTCCGCGTACTTGCCGGCCGAGGAGGTCCAGGAGTAGTCGGCCTCCATGCCTCGCAGCGTGAGTTGCCGCCATACGTCGCCATGCCTGTAGGTCTCAGTGGCCCGCACCAGTACGGTGTACAGGGCCATGGCATCATACGCCTCGAAGCTAAAGCCGTTGCCCTCGCCCGTGCGCGGGTCGTAGTCTTCTACCGTATCGGCCAGACCGCCGGTGGCCCGCACGACGGGCACGCTGCCGTAGCGCATGGAGATTAGTTGGCCCAGCCCGCAGGGCTCGAAGCGGGAAGGCATCAGGAACATGTCGGAGCCGGCATAGATGCGCTGCGCCAGCGGGGTGTTGAAGGTCAGGAAGATGCCCATCTTGTTGGGGTAGCGCTTCACCAGCCGCTCGAACATGTCATGGTACTTCTGATCACCCGTGCCCAACAACACGAACTGGCACTCCACGTGCTTCATCAGCGGGTCGGCGATCGCGCTGATAAGATCGAAGCCCTTCTGATCCGTCAGGCGGGAGATGATGCCAATGAGCGGGACATCGGGTCGCTCAGGCAGTCCCGCTTCTGCTTGTAGGGCGGCCTTGTTGACCCCCCGCCGTTCCAGCGTATTGACGTCGAAGTTCATGGCGATGTGGGGATCTGTAGCCGGATTCAGCACCTCAGTGTCAATGCCATTGAGGATGCCGAACAACCGATCCTGCCGATCCCGCAGCAGCGGGTCCAGCCGCTCGCCATACTCGGGCGTCAGAATCTCCTGAGCGTACGTCTCGCTCACTGTGTTGATCATGTCGGCGAAGAGAATGCCGCGACCCATGAAGTCTACCACCTGGTTCAGATCGGCCGTGTCGGGATGGACGATGAAGCCATGATCGGCGACCCCGGCAATCTCCAGTACGCGGTAGCCAAAGATGCCTTGGTAGGCCAGATTGTGAATGGTGTAGACTGTGGCAGTTTGCGCAAAGAAGGGGTCATCCTTGTAGACGGTCTTCATCCAGTTAGGTACCATGGCGGTGTGCCAGTCGTGGCAGTGCAAGATGTCAGGCCGCCAGTCCATCTGCTTGCACAGCTCCAGGCCTGCGCGGCAGAAGAAGATGAACCGCTCAGCATCGTCGGGGTACATGTAGATGCCGTCGCGATCGTAGAGGCGCGCGTTCTCCACGAAGTACACGGGCACACCGTCGCCAATAGTCCCTTCCAGAATGGCCGTTGGTTCTTCGCTCTCGCCCAGAGGCACGGGGAAGCGAGCCAGTTTCTTCTCCAGCCTGAACTTCTTGATTCCGACGCGTCCGTAGCGGGGCATTACCACCCGCACGTCGTGGCCCAACTGCTTGAGCGCCTTGGGCAGTGAGCCGACGACATCGGCCAGGCCGCCGGTCTTGGCAAAAGGCACGACCTCAGCCGAGAGCTGCAGGATTTTCAGCGGTTTCTGTGCATTCATGTCCAGTAAGGATCTCCTCACCAACGATGTTGCGCAACTGGTAGAGCAGAGATCAGGGACTAGGGATTGGAGATTGGAGGTTGGCGATAGCGATGTCTGTCTGTCCTTGCCCCAGCTCCCCGACGTATCAGCTCTCAATCTACCAAGGCACCAAAGCAATCCTAACACATCCGGCGGGAAAGGACAAATCGCCTCTTGCCTTTCGCTACCTACCCGATGCCTGATGTACCCGATGCCTGATGTGAGGGAGTTGTACTCCCGAACAAGGGCTCGGAGTACAACTCCTCGCCATCCATCGAACGACAAATCGCATCCCGCATCTTGCTCCTTGCGTCGTGCTCCGTGCTCCTCTGTTCCCTGCCCCCTGCTCCCTTGCCTCACCGCACGTGCGGCGGGCCAGGCATCCAGTCTCCCTCAATAGCTCGGCGCACCTGCTTCGTCAGCAGGCCGAACTCCTCCTCCCCCATCATCTCCAGGTTGCGGGGACGGGGCAAGGGCACGGCAGCCGTGGCGGCTATGCGGCCCGGCCGCGGCGTCATCACCAGCACCCGATCAGCCAGGAAGACCGCCTCGGTTATGGAGTGAGTGACCAATACGGCCGTCTGACGACGCAGGCTCCAGACGCGCAGCAGCTCCAGGTTCATCCGCTCGCGGGTCATGGCGTCCAGTGCGCCGAAGGGCTCGTCGAGCAGTAGCAATGTCGGCTCGTGGATCAGCGCACGCGCCAGCACGACCCGCTGCTGCATGCCGCCCGAGAGCTGGCGGGGATAGTGATCGCCGAAGCCGTGCAACCCGACCAACTCTATGAGGTGCCGCGCCCGCGTCACGGCCGCCTGGCGATCTACGCCCTGCACCTCCAGCGGCAGCGCGATGTTGCGAAGCACCGTGCGCCAGGGCATCAGATTGACCTTCTGGAAGAGGAAGCCGATCTCGCGACTGGGGCCGTTCAGCGGCCGACCGTCGAAACGCACCTGGCCCTGTGTGGGCCGCAGCAGTCCGCCCAGGATGCGCAGCAGCGTGCTCTTGCCGCAGCCTGAAGGCCCGACGATGCTCAGAAACTCTCCCGGCCAGACGGCCAACGAGACGTCCCACAACGCCTGCAGCGGGTCGCCGGGCGCGTCGGCGAACTCGCGATGTAGATGCTCGGCGATCAGCAGAGGCTCGGCGGATGGCGTATCGCGTATCGCGTATCGCGTATCGTGGGCCGCGAAGTGAGGATCAGAACCCGGCAAGAGCTTCTCCCCTTAGCCCCTTCGTCTCCCTACCCACCGCCAGCGTCCTGAACAAACCGATTCGTGAACAGCTCTTCTACCGGCACTTCCGCTTCAACCAAACCCATCTCGAGCATGAAGCGGGCAGCTTCGGCCCAGGTCTCTGGATCCGATGCGCCGAGCTGCTCCTCCTCGCCCGTGCGCCAGAGGCTGAGCACTTCGTCGAAGATGGCGCGGCTGACCGCCTCGTTGTTGCCGCCAGCCTCGGGTACCTGTTGCAGGCTGAGGGCGAACGCCTCGTCGGGGTCGGCCAGCGTGTCGCGGAGGCCGCGCAACGCAGCGTGTACCAGCGCCTGCACCAGTTCCGGCCGATCAGAGATCGTCTGTTCGTTGGTGATAATGCCATTGGAGGGCAGGTCAATCACATCGGCGATGTAGATGACGTCTACCTCTTTGCCTGCCAGCGGCAACTGCACCGGCCCGCTCACCGAGTAGTCGAGCGCGGCGTCCACTCGTCCTTCGCTGACCGCCGCCGCCTGCGTGAAGCCGATACTCTCCAGCGTGATACTGCTCTCGTCCAGGCCGGCTGCGTAGACCAAGGCCTTCCAGCCGACGTAGCTGGCTCCGAAGAGCCCCGGAATGCCCACCCGTTTGCCTTCCAGCGCCTTGACCGAGTCCAGCCCTGTCCCCTTGAGGGCGAAGACCACCACGGGGAACCGGCGATACCAGCGCATGATATAGGTCACTGGCAGCCCCTGCGCCTGTGCGAGGATCACCTCCTCGCCGCTGCCGATCATGAACTGCAACTCGTCCGTACCCACCAGCTTGATGAGATCGGTCTCAAAGCCGTAGCGGAAGGTAACCTCCAGCCCCTCCTCGGCGAAGTAGCCCTTCTCCAGAGCTACGTAGAACGGAGCGAACTGCACGCTAGGAATGTAGCCCATGGCCAGGGTGATGGGAATGGG
>CAZPMV010000123.1:0-9178 GCA_964587335.1 uncultured Anaerolineales bacterium | reverse complement strand
AGAGGGTGGTCGGACGGTTGGTGCGGGCGTGTTGACCAGGATCATAGAGTAGGGACGGTATCGCTCCAGGCCGAAAGGCTTTGCATTGGACGAGTAGAGGAGATCATGGCGAAGAAATCAGTTCGTGTCGTGAGCACTCTGGCTTGCACTGAGTGCCAGGAACGAAACTACACAACGACGAAGAACCGCAGGAATGACCCCAAACGCTTGGCGTTGAGGAAGTACTGCCCGCGCTGTCGCGTCCATACCTTGCATCGGGAGACGAAATAGCTCATCGGTGGTTCGCTTGTCGGTGCGGTGGCTGATCACCGATCACACAGGCCAGTAGCTCAATTGGCAGAGCAACGGTCTCCAAAACCGTAGGTTGCGGGTTCAAGTCCTGCCTGGCCTGCCAGATTTTCTGAGTGCAAGACACCGTCTCAGCAAAGCTACTGGGATGGTGTCTTGGGCCGTAAGCGGCAAGTGTTTGTAGCGCATTCTGTAGTGGAGAGGAGAGTGTAGTGGCCAGGGCAGCAGCCAGGAAGGAAAACGCCATCGTTAGGTATTTCAAAGAAACCAGAGCGGAACTGCGCAAGGTCAATTGGCCCACGCGCCGGCAGGCCATCAACCTAACCCTGATTGTTCTCGCCGTCACTGTCTTCATGGCTGCTCTGTTGGGCACCATTGACTACCTGTTCGCGCAACTCTTCTCGCTCATCATCTGAATCTGATATGGGTCATAGCGTAGACGACCAGGAGATCACCATCACGGTGGAGATGCCGCATCAGGAGTCTGAAGAAAACACCATTGGCGCCGGGAGCAAGTTGCCCCCAGTGTCCATGGATGAGTCCGCGCCGGCTTCCGAAGAAGAGACTGGGGCTGCGCCGGATACAGCACCAGATGCGCCCACGCCGGGGGATAAGATTGGCGCCGCGCTGGCTGAGGAAGATGCTGAAGCCATAATCGAGACCAGTGCTGCGCTCCCCGAGGACACCGAGGCTAAAGTCGAGGCGGAGGAGCCATCGGCAGGGGAAGGAGAAGAAGAAGCCCCTGAGAGGCAGTGGTATGTCGTGCATGGCTACTCAGGGTATGAGAATCGAGTGAAGAAGAACCTCGAGCAGCGGATCGAATCTATGGGGATGCAGGACAGTATCTTCCAGGTCGTTGTGCCAACGGAGGAGGAGATTGAGATCAGGGGTGGGGAACGTCGCATTATCGAGCGGCGTGTCTTCCCGGGCTACATCCTCGTGCAAATGGTCATGGACGAGACCTCTTGGTACGTGGTGCGCAACACGCCTGGAGTGACCGGCTTCGTGGGCACGGGCAACAAGCCGACCCCGCTGAGTGCTGAAGAAGTCGAGAAGATCATGAAGCGCATCGAATCCGCTGAGCCCACGATCAAGGTGAGCTTCAAGGTTGGCCAGAAGGTGCGTCTGACTGAGGGGTCCTTTGCCGATTTCGTGGGCGAAGTTGATGATCTGTACCCGGAGAAGGGAAGGGCTCGGGTCTTGATCTCCATGTTCGGCCGTGACACGCCACTGGAGGTTGATCTGCTGCATCTGGAGAGAGTATAGTCTCTGATTGGGAGAACACAACTGATGGGCAAGAAAGTCACAGCAATCATCAAACTGCAGATTGCGGCTGGGAAGGCTAATCCCGCGCCGCCGGTGGGCCCTGCTCTAGGCCAGCATGGTCTGAACATCATGGCCTTCTGCAAGGACTACAATGCACGAACGGCTGGCATGGCGGGATCTATCATTCCTGTGGAGATCACGGTCTACCAGGATCGCACGTTTTCCTTCATACTCAAGACGTCGCCTGCCACTGACTTGTTGAAGAAGGCGGCGGGAATCGAAAAAGGCTCGGCGGAACCTAATCGCGAGGAAGTCGGCCAGGTTACTCGCAGCCAGATCCAAGAGATCGCCGAACAGAAGATGACTGATCTAAACACTGCCGATGTTGAGAGCGCTATGCGTATGGTTGAAGGCACAGCGCGCAGCATGGGAATCACTGTCGTTGACTAAGACGACGCGGTTCCTGCGATAGGTGATCAGACCACGATCAGATCACCATGTGGGAGGGCTAACCACCCGCTAGTACCACCAGGAGGATTATCTGAATGCCCAAACGAGGAAAGAAGTACCGCAAGGCAGCCCAGCTTGTGGATCGGATGCGCGCCTACTTACCTGCCGAGGCTGTCGAATTGGCGCAGAAGACCTCGACGGCCAACTTCGATGCCACCGTGGATGTACACTTGAACATGGGAGTAGACCCACGCCACGCGGATCAACAGGTTCGCGGGGTCGTGCTGCTGCCTCATGGCACTGGCAAGCAGGTGCGCATCCTGGTCTTTGCCGAGGGCGAGGCAGAGAAGATCGCCCAGCAAGCCGGAGCAGATTACGTTGGCACCGACGAACTGACGAAGAAGATACAGGGCGGTTGGCTGGACTTCGATGTCGCCATTGCCATTCCCCAGGTGATGGGCAAGGTGGGACGCTTGGGACGTGTTCTTGGCCCCCGAGGGTTGATGCCTAGCCCCAAAGCAGGTACCATTGTGCAGCCCGACGATCTGCCTCGCCTGATCCAAGAGACTCGCTTGGGGCGTGTGGAGTTCAAGGTGGACAAGACGGCGAACATCCATGTTCCCATTGGCAAAGCGAGCTTCAGCAGCGAACAACTGCTCGATAACTTCACTGCCTTCATGGAAGCAATCGTTCGTGCCAAGCCATCTGGAGCTAAGGGACAGTACGTCAAGAAGGTTGTTATGACCACAACCATGGGGCCGGGGATCAAGGTGAATCCCATGGAAGCTATGGCTCTGAGGACTGCATAGACTTCTCAGATCGCATATCGGGAGGGCACAGCTTGCGTTTTCCAGAGATCTGGAGCGTCCTCCCCTATATCCGCTGAAGACAGCAGGTGCCCCCACGGGGCTTAATCGGTAGCCGCCTGCCGAGGTAAGGAATGCTCACGTCCGTTTTCGAGCGTGGAGAACCCTTGCGTCGGTGCGCAGGGGTTTTATGCTGCTGGCAGGCAAGGCATCCGTAGGTGAAATGCAAAGGAGGTGAATCCATTTGGCCATTTCAAAGGAGAAGAAACGAGAACTTGTCGCCGATTACACCGACAAACTGGCGCGCAGTGAAGCCGTGATCTTCACTGACCATAGCGGGTTGCCGGTGAAGGAGCAGCAGAAGCTGCGCCGGCAACTGTGGGAGTCACAGAGTGGCTTCCAGGTAGTCAAGAACACCCTGCTGAGGCGGGCTCTGCAAGATGCGGGAATGTCCGTTCCCGAAGAGACGTTAGCCGGCCCCACGGCGCTGGGCTATTGCTTCGAGGATGTGACAACTGTGGTCAAGGTCTTGTCCGACTTCGCCAAGGAAACGAAGTTTTTGACCTTCAAGGGAGGGCTGCTGGGAACGCAGTTCATCGGTGCAGAGGATGTTGCGGCGTTGGCCAAGTTGCCATCGCGGGACGTGCTGCTGGCTCTAGTGGTGAGAGGCATTCAGTCTCCCATCAGCGGGCTGGTCAACGTGCTCGCCGGTCCCCTGCGGGGCCTGGTCAACGTGCTCCAGGCTCGCTCTGATCAGTTGGGGAGCACAGCAAGCCAGGAAAGCTAGGAAAGCAAAACGGTCTTGGATACAAGCATCTACAAGTACTAGTAAAGAAGGAGGAGATACTCATGACGAGAGAGGAAATCATCGCCGCCATCGAGGAGATGACGGTACTGGAGCTATCGGATCTGGTCAAGCAACTGGAGGAGAAGTTCGGCGTCAGCGCTGCCGCGCCGATGATGGCTGTTGGCATGATGCCTGCTGCCGCGCAGGCTGAGGCAGTTGAGGAGAAAACCGAGTGGGACGTCGAGCTCAAGGACTTTGGCGCCAAGAAGATCCAGGTCATCAAGGCCGTGCGCACTATCACTGATCTGGGCTTGAGGGAAGCCAAGGAACTGGTAGAAGCCGTGCCAACCATCGTACTCACGGGAGTTTCTAAGAAAGCTGCCGCAGAGGCCAAGGAGAAGCTGGAGGCCGAAGGCGCCGCTGTTGAACTGAAGTAGTCGCTTCTTTCCCCCTTGCGTTATGCCATCCCAAGATGGCTTGTGTGCCTGCGCCAGAGTCGCCTGCTGGTCACCCAGCGGGTGGCTCTGGTGTCCTCTTGGAAGAAGGGGATTCCCGACAGTGTGTCAGCTCTCCAAGTTTACGGGCTGCCGATCTGCGCTACTGGAGGCAGCCGCCGCTTGAATTTGTTGCGCCACACGAGCCCCAGCACGCGCTCCACAAACGAGCGTTCGAAGCCTGCGGCGACTACGTGGTCGGGACTGGCCTCTTCATCGAATAGCAGGTACAGTACCTGGTCCACCGCAGCGTAGGTGAAGCCCAGATCTCCCTCGTCCGTCTGGCCGGGCCAGAGATCGGCAGAAGGAGGCTTTTCGATGATCGGCCGGGGCACACCTAGCGCGGTGGCAAGCTGCCGCAACTGCGTCTTGTACAGGTCACCGACAGGGTTGAGGGCGCAGGCGGAATCGCCATAGATAGTGGTATACCCCAGCAAGGCTTCCGTCCTGTTGCCGGTGCCGATGACCAAACCGTTCCAGGCCGCCGATTGATCATAGAGCACGATCATGCGCATGCGGGCCATCACGTTGCCCCGCCGCACGGCATCCATGTCAGAGAAGCGCTTGGACAGAGGCTCGACCATCGGAGTGATGTCTACCGTGTCGCTGGAGATGCCCAGGATGTCGATGACCGTCTGAGCGTCTGCCAGCGTGTCGGGGCTGGATGTGCGATAGGGCATGCGCAGCGCCAGCACGTTCTCCGCTCCCAGCGCCTCCGTCGTCAGAAAGCAGGCAGTGGCGGAGTCGATGCCTCCCGAGAGGCCGATGACCGCCCGCTGGAAGCCTGCTTCCGCCATTTCCCGGCCAATGAAGCCCACGATGAGTTCACGCACCTGGGCGGTGTCAATGAGCAGTCGTTCGGCAATATCTTGCATGGGCATCTCTCCAGTGAACTGAAATCCTGTCACGTCACAGGTCCATTATCTCCAATTCTGCTTTTTTGTAAAGTCTGAGTGTGCGTGCTATAATCTCCCCTACGATGTTAGGCCATTGGCCATTGACTCTCCGCTATCACCTACCGGCTATTAGTTACCATGTACATTGATCGAAGGTACAGACGAAAACGCCACTCTCCTCTGCGCTACCTGATCCTGCTAGCTGTGATTGCTGGCGGCGCCTATTTGCTCTACACGCGCACCAACTTCTTCGAAAGCCCTCTCAATCCTCTCAAACCTACGCCCGCGCCGACGCGCACGCTGGCCTCATACCTGGCAGAGGCAGAGGCATTCTACGCTGAAGGGAAGCTGGAAGAAGCCGCCGAGGCATACGCGGGAATCACGCGTCTGGATCCGGAGAACGACGAGGCCTTCCGCTGGTGGGCTAAGCTGCTGGCGCTGCGCGGCCATGCGGCAGAGGCGGTCAAGAAGGCGCGTCAGGCAGTGAAACTGGCTCCGAACGACGCTCGCAATCAGTCCACCCTGGCCATGGCGCTGGATTGGGATGGCCAATATGACGAGGCCATCGCCGTGGCCCTACGGGCGGTGGACCTGGATCCGAACCTGGCCGACGCCCATGCGTACCTGGCCGAGGTGTATGCTGACAAGGGGAACTGGCGGCGAGCTCTGGAGGAAGCGGAGGTGGCGGTGGCCCTGGACGACCGCAGCGTGGTGGCGCACCGCAACTTGGGCTACGTGCTGGAGCGGCAAGGGCAATACAAGCGGGCTATCGAAGAGTACCTTCGCGCCAGCGAACTGCATCCCAAGCTCAGCTACACCTACATCGGCGCCGGGCGCAACTATCTCGTCCTCGGGCAGTACGACGAAGCCATCGCCCAGTTCCAGAAGGCCATCTCCGCAGCGCCAGGCAATGCCGATGGCTACGATGCTCTGGGTTGGGCCTATGTCCTGCAGAATGATGCCGAGCGCGGTATCGTAGAGTTGGAGAAGGCCATTGAGGTGGACCCTGCCTATTCCACCGCCTACGGCCACCTGGGTTTGTCCTACTACGTGCGGCGCAACTACGAAGAGGCCATCCCCAATTTCGAGCGGGCTATCGAGCTGGGTAACGAATCTCTGGAGTATTTCTACGAATTGGGGCTCTGCTACGCTTACCTGGGCGATTGCGACAATGCCATCGAGTGGCTGGAGCGGGCGCTGGAGATTGACCCTAACTCCCAGCAGGCACTGGACGGCCTCCAGCTCTGCGCTGAGTAGAGACCAACCTCCAGGTGGTCAGACAGGTTCACTCCTCCCTCATGCAAGAGGATGGAGTACCTCGTCATCGCCTGGCGCTAGGTGGTTGATGCTGTGCTCAGTTCATTCGAGCCGGGGACTGTGCTGAACCGGAGGCGGAGTAACGCTTATCGGAGACCTCTGCGCCGTACCTGAGTGCAGAATGCAGGGAGGTGCTAGACACAGCGCCCTGTGCCTGCGGTATCCCCCCCCGCGTGTCCTCTTCACGGGGCTCATGGTTGGGCCAGGAGTCTGATTGTCGCCTCTGTTTGGAGCGAAGCGTTCCTACAACTCCACCAGGCCGTGCCGCAGCGCGGTGACCACGGCGTGCGTCCGGTCGTTGGCCTGGAGCTTGCCAATGATGGTGCTCACGTAGTTCTTGACCGTGCCCTCGGTCAAGTGCAGGCAGTCGCCGATCTCCTTGTTCGACAATCCCTCAACCAAGAGATGAAGCACCTCCTCTTCGCGGGGTGTGAGAGGGGCGATGAGAAGTTGACCTCTTCCCACTCTTGCACGTTTCCCCAGTGCGGACGGATAGGGTGGTGTCTGGGCTGCCAGCCGCTGGAACTCCTTGAGCACCTTGTGCGCCACGCTGGGGTCAAGCTGCGACTCCCCCTGCATCACGCCATGAATGGCTTCTACCAGCGTCTCGGCGCCAGCATCCTTGAGCAGATAGCCCCTGGCACCCGCCTTGATACCCTCGAAGACCAGATCGTCCGCGTCGTAGGTGGTGAGGATGATCACCTGGGTATCGGTCAGTTCCTTGCAGATGCGCCGCGTTGCGGGTATGCCTCCTAGCCGCGGCATCTTCAGGTCCATGAGCACCACATCGGGTCGGAGAGCGCGTGCCTGGGCCACCGCCTCATTCCCATTGCCGGCCTGACCCACTACCTCGATCCCAGGCGCGTACTTGAGGATCGTCGCCAACCCCTGGCGGATGATCTCCTGGTCATCTACGAGCAGTACGCGAATCGAAGTCATCGCTTGTTGCTTCTACTTGCTCCGTTCCAACAGTTCGATAAGCACGTCGTGGGTGCTCTTCGGATGCAAGAAGGCCACGCGGCCGTGCGCACCGGCCACGGCCCTCCTGTTGATCAGCCGCACACCCTTGCCCTTCAGTTCGGCCAGCGCGGCGTCAATATCCTCTACCTCCAGGCAGATGTGATGCATCCCCCCGCCTCGCTGGGCCAGGAATCTGCCCACGCCGGAATCGGGACTGAGAGGCTCCAGCAGCTCGATCTCGCTCTCGCCGATGGGCAGGCAAGCGACCTTGACACCCTGTTCGGGGATGATCTGCGTGTGGCTCAACTCCAGTCCTAGCGCGTCGCGGAAGACATCCAGAGCCTGCTCAATATCCTCCACGACGATGGCTATGTGGTCTATGCGATTGATCATTCCATGTCCTCCAAATTGACTACAATTTGTAGTTGATTGTATACTAATTGTAGTCGGGGCGAACCCTTGCGGTCGCTCTGGGCAGGCGCAAGGCTTGCCCCTATGCGTCCGGCACCACGCGCCATTCTATCTGTTCGGGATCGAAGTCGGCGATTTTCTCCAGCCGCAGCTTTAGGTACTTGCCCTTGGCCTCCACAGCCACGGTGCCATCGGGCAGCAGCAGCTCGCCCGTGCCCTCGAAGAGCAAGCGGGTATCACGGGTGATGCGGCCCACAACGGTCAGTTCCACTCCCAGGGGCACCGGCTGACGGTAGCGCAGCGTTAGCTCGGCCGTCACTCCCCATACTTCCTCGTTGTGCCCGCGGCCGACCATGAGGGCCCGGCCGATGGTCTCATCCATGACGCCAGCGATGACGCCGCCGTGCATGCGCCCCGGATAGCCCTGATGCTCCTTCCGCCCCGTGAAGCGGGCCAGCAGCGAGCCATCAGGCTGATCGTAGAAGAAGGCTTTCAGGCTAGCGATGTTTTTCATGCCGCAGATGAAGCACATGCGGCTGTTGGGTTGTTTGTGTGAAGAAGCAGGCACGTTGTTCTCCGGTGGGTGTCGACTGGTAGGGCAAGGTTGGCCTGGCCCTGGGCGAGGAAACCTCGCTCCTACAGGGCAGTAAGCGGTTCGTATTCGCCGAAGATCTGGCGCAGCAGGCCGCAGATCTCGCCCAGGGTGACGTAGGCTTCCACCGCCCTCAGGAACAGCGGCATGAGCGGGGCATCATGCTGTCGCGCTGCGGCCTCCAGGCGGGCCAGCGATTCCGCGGCGCGATCGTTATCCCGCTGTTCCCGCAGCGCTTGCAGTTGCGTCGCTTGCCGCTCCTGCACTGCCTCGTCCACTTGCAGAAGATCTAATGACTGTTGTTGCTCGTCGGTCACGAAGCGGTTGACGCCGACGACCACCTGATCGCTCTGCTCCACCGCTTGCTGGGCGCGGTAGGCGGCCTCCTGGATCTCCCGCTGGATGAAGCCCCGCTCGATAGACCTCAGCGCTCCACCCAGAGCGTCAATCTTCTCGATGTACTGGTTGGCTCGCCGCTCGATCTCGTTCGTCAGATGCTCCACTAAGTAGCTGCCCGCCAGAGGATCCACCGTCTCGGCCACGCCGCTTTCGTGAGCGATGATCTGCTGCGTGCGCAGGGCGATTTGCACGCTCTGCTCCGAAGGGAGGGCCAGCGCCTCATCGCGAGAGTTAGTGTGCAGCGATTGCGTGCCGCCGAGCACCGCTGCCAGCGCCTGCAGCGTGACCCGCACGACGTTGTTGTCCGGCTGCTGCGCAGTGAGGGTGGAGCCCGCTGTCTGCGTGTGGAAGCGAAGCTGCCACGAGCGGGGGTTTGTGGCCCCGAAACGATGGCGCATCAAACGCGCCCACAGCCGCCGCGCCGCCCGGAACTTGGCCACCTCTTCCAGGAGGTTGTTGTGGGCGTTGAAGAAGAAGGACAGCCGGCCGGCGAAGCGGTCCACGTCCAACCC
>CAZPMV010000122.1:0-9222 GCA_964587335.1 uncultured Anaerolineales bacterium | reverse complement strand
TGCCTAGTTGGTGGGATGTCTGGGGACCTATCCTGACCACCTTCCTGCCACTGGCTTTCATGGCCGTGTTCTTCATATTCCTCCTGCGCCAGACTCAAGGGGCCGGAAACCCGGCCATCTCCTTTGGCAGAAGCCGGGCACGCATGTTCGCCGGCGATAGACCCACCGTCACCTTCGAGGACGTCGCCGGCGTCGAGGAGGCCAAGGAAGAACTCCAGGAAGTCGTCGAGTTCCTCAAGGAACCCCAGAAGTTCACCGCCCTCGGCGCCCGCGTCCCCAGGGGCGTCCTCCTCGTCGGCGCTCCTGGCACCGGCAAAACCCTCCTCGCCAAGGCCGTCTCCGGCGAGGCCGGCGTCCCCTTCTTCTCTATCTCCGGTTCCGAGTTCGTCGAGATGTTCGTTGGCGTGGGCGCCTCCCGCGTCCGTGACATGTTCGACCAGGCCAAGCGCAACTCCCCCTGCATCATTTTCATTGACGAGCTCGACGCGGTCGGCCGCCACCGCGGCGCAGGGTTGGGCGGTTCCCACGACGAGCGGGAGCAGACCCTCAACCAGATTCTCGTCGAAATGGACGGCTTCGACACCGACACCAACATCATCCTGCTTGCCGCCACCAATCGCCCTGACATCCTCGACCCCGCTCTCCTGCGACCGGGCCGCTTCGACCGCAGAGTCGTCCTCGACCGCCCTGATGTGCGGGGCCGCGAGGCCATCTTGGAGGTGCACGTGCGGGGCAAGCCCCTGGCGCCAGACGTGACCCTGTCCGTTTTGGCCAGGGGGACGCCAGGGTTAGTCGGTGCAGACATCGAGAACCTGGTCAACGAGGCCGCCATTTTAGCGGCGCGACGAGAGAAGAAGACTATCGGCATGGCCGAGTTTCAGGAGGCCATCGAGCGGGTGATCGCTGGGCCGGAACGGAGGAGCCGTTTGATCACGGACGAGGAGAAGGAAATCATCGCCTATCACGAAGCGGGGCATGCGTTGGTGCAGGCCAAGCTGCCCCTCTGCGATCCGGTGCACAAGGTATCCATCGTCTCCCGCGGCATGGCCCTGGGCTACACGATCGTTTTGCCAGAACAGGACCGCAATCTCCAGAGCCAGGCCAAGTTTGAGGATGATTTGGCGGCCGCACTGGCCGGTCGGGCAGCGGAAGAGCTCGTGTTCGGCGACATCACCACGGGAGCGACCAATGACCTGGAGCGAGCGACCAAGCTGGCGCGGCGGATGGTGACCGCATATGGGATGAGTAAGAAGCTAGGGCCGATGGTTTTTGGCCGGAAAGAGGAGTTGGTCTTCCTGGGCAGGGAAATCGGCGAACAGCGGAACTACAGCGAAGCAGTAGCACGACAGATCGATCGCGAAGTACGTCGCATTGTTGGGGAAGCATACACTCGAGCTAAGGACGTCCTTACCACTAACAGTGAAGCACACCGTCGGCTCGCGCGACGGTTGATCGAGGTGGAGACCATCGAAGGCGAGGAATTCGCCGCGATAATGGCTGGCCTGCCTGGGGACACAGCGAAGCTACCAACGTTAGCACGCTCCCGCTTTCCAGCGCAGGAAGAGCACACGGAGGGCGAGCCACTCGAGCCGCAGAAGGGCAGAATGCCACACCCAGCCCCGGTGCCCATCTAGCAGTCTGACAGGTATCCCTTGCTGTGTTGATGTCTTGCCCTCTTGACCCCCGTAGTCCGATGGCTGATCGTCGGGCAGTCAAGGGACGGAGTATCAATCCGCCTGGGGGAGGTTGCATGAGGCTCCAATACCTCCGAAACGACGAGCCACCGAGGTGACCGGCACCTCCTGAGGCTCAGGTGCTGGCTATCTTGTTTGAATAGCGTCGGCGTGGGTCTCTCCGGTGCTGCTGCATAATATGTCCGACACATACTCAAAGGATGGAGAATGAACAAACTGATTGATGAAAACCAGATGCTCAACGTAGCTGTCATCGGCGTAGGGTCCATGGGAGGCAATCACGCCCGTGTCTTCGCCACAATGCCCAACGTGAACCTGGTGGCTGTAGCTGATGTTGATCCCACGGCACTGTACAAAGTCGCACGCACCTATCGGGCCCGGCCCTATGCTGATTACAGGGCCATGTTGGATCAGGAGGCAGTGGACCTCGTCTCCCTGGTCGTACCTACAGCACTGCACCACCCCATGGCCAAGGAGGTGATTGATCGCGGCATCCACGTGTTCATCGAGAAACCCTTCACCCTGCGCGTTGCAGAGGGCAAGGAGTTGATCGCTGCCGCTTCGGAGAAGGGAATCAAGCTAGCCGTGGGACATATCGAGCGTTTCAATCCTGCCGTGGCGGAGATGAAGCGCCACCTGGAAGACGGGCAGCTTGGGCGGGTGTACCAGATTCACGCCCGTCGCGTGGGGCCGTTCCCGCCGCGAGTAGATGACGTGGGCGTGATCCTCGATCTGGCAACGCATGAGTTGGATATCATGGAATACATCACCAACTCCCCGATCTCGAGTCTTTACGCCGAGACAGAGCGAAAGATCCACGGGTCTCACGAAGACCTCCTTCTGGGTGTGCTGAAGTTCGAGAACGGTACCGTTGGCGTTTTGGACATAAACTGGCTGACCCCAACGAAGATCCGAGAGCTAGCACTTCTTGGAGAGAGAGGGATGTTCCTGGTCAATTACCTGACACAGGACTTCTATTTCTACGAGAATGCGTTCGCCAATGGCCAGTGGGAGGGGCTGTCGGCGATCATGGGCGTAAGCGAGGGTCGTCGGGTCAAGTACGAGGTGAAACGCCGCGAACCTCTACGGGTGGAGCTCGAAGACTTCGTCAACTGCGTATTGTACGACAGGCGACCAGAAGTCACCGGCGAGGAAGCGCTCAGGGCCATCTTCCTAGCAGAGAAGATGATCGAATCGGGAGATACGGGCCAGGTGGTCCACCTGCTGAACGGGAAAGAGACGCCATAAAACGAGCGGACGCGCGTTTGTCTTTCTTGAAGGAAATGAGCATCAGTGGTATACTTGAGGCTGGAAACCGGAAGCTCATCACAGTCCGTGCTTTGATGGCGGGCATCAGGTCAAGGAGGTAATATCGTGCGTGTCTCCTGCTTGCAAGAGCATTTGGCCAAGGGTCTCTCTATCGTCGGTCGTGCCGTTTCTCACCGCAGCACGCTGCCGGTCCTGGGCAACATCTTGCTCAAGACTGACCGAGGGCGGCTGCGACTCTCGGCCACGAATCTGGAGATCGGCATTCACTGTTGGGTAGGGGCAAAGGTGGAAGATGAGGGGGCCACCACCGTACCCGCGCGCCTGTTGACGGACTTCGTCAACACCCTGCCCCCCGAGCGGATTGATCTCAACCTTGTGGTGCGCACTCAAAGCCTGAACCTTAGGTGTGTGCGCTACGAGGCGAATATCAAAGGGATTGATGCCAGCGAGTTCCCCATGATTCCCACGGTCGAAGCGAATGGGATGGTCGAACTGGAGCCCACGGGGTTGCGGCAGATGATAGATCAGGTTGCCTTCGCTGCCGCTACCGACGAGAGTCGCCCCACTTTGGCAGGGGTGAACGCCAGCTTCGGCGCGGGGCTCTTCACCTTGGCTGCCACCGATGGCTATCGTCTGTCGGTGCGCGAAACCCAACTCGACCAACCGGTATCGGAACCTGTGTCGGTCATCATCCCCGCCCGCAGCATGATGGAACTGGCTCGCATCATCGGCCAACTTCCAGAGCGGGAGGAAGAGGAAGAAGCAGCCGTACAGGTTGCGTTCACACCAGCAGGCAATCAGACTCTCTTTCACATGCCTAACGTGGACCTGGTGTCTCAGCTCATTGCGGGTACTTTCCCCGACTACACGGTCATCATTCCCAAGACGTACACGACGCGCGCGACGCTCGACACCAATGCCTTCCTGAAAGCCGTGCGGGTTGCGTCCCTCTTTGCCCGGGATGGCTCGAATATCGTGCAAGTGCAAGTCACGCCCGGCGACGGCGGCGCTGGGCCTCCTGCTCGTGGCACCGTCACTTTGACGGCAACCTCGGCGGATCTGGGAGATAACGTGAGCGAGATGGATGCCCTTGTAGAGGGAACTGGGATCGAGATTGCCTTCAGCGCCAAGTATCTCGCCGATGTCCTCTCGGTCATCGGCACAGAGCAAGTCGTGTTGGAGACGGAAGGTCCTACTAGTCCGGGGGTGCTGCGCCCCGTGGGGGCTGGCCGAGAGATTTTCACGCATGTGATCATGCCCATGCGACCTCACTGAATCACCAAACAAAGATGAAAGCGTGGAGCCGTCAGGAGGGCGTCTTGGTGCGAGCGAGTAGCGCGCAGCAGCAGAGGTGCGTGGCCCTTGTCTGTTTGGAAGCGGTTGCTGTTTCCGGGGCGAGCCCTTATGCTGACGCGTAACGTGCGTATGCAAGCACCTTGGGAGCTTCATCTGGGCGACACTGTCCGATTGCGCAAGCCACATCCTTGCGGTAGTTATGAGTGGGAGATTGTGCGCGTGGGAGCGGACATCGGCATTCGCTGCTGCCAATGTGGCCGCCGGGTTCTCCTGACACGCCGTGCCTTCCGACGCAGGGTCAAAACTTTGATACCCGCGGCGAGCCAATTGCAGTAATCAGTGACCAGTGATCAGATAGCCCGATCACCGATACCTCTGCCGAGAGGGAGTTGCGCTCCCGACGGTGTCTGAGCGACTGCCTGGGAGACTAATGTCCATAGCGTCGAAGCGAGGCTTTGGCCCCGTACTCACCAACCGCCCCTTCCGCGCCCTCTGGATCGCTCAGACGTTGGCGCAAACCGCACAACATGCCATCCACTTCGTGCTGATGGTCCTGGTCGAAGAACTGACGGGGTCCAGCGCGCACATCGGGCTGGTGATTCTGGCCTTCACCCTGCCGGGTGTGCTGTTCAGTTCCTTGGCCGGTGTGATGGTGGACCTCTGGCCCAAGAAGGCCATCCTGATCGGCTCCAACGCGTTGCGGGTTGTGCTGGTGGGCGGCTATCTGCTGGTGCTGGGTGTCCTGCAGGGCTGGTGGCTGTTGCTGGGCATCTACGCTATCACCTTCGTCTCCTCAGCCGTCGGTCAGTTCTTTGCGCCTACCCAAGCCGCTACCATCCCCTTGCTGGTGGGCGAAGACCGTCTGCTGACTGCTAACTCCCTTTTCAGCCTCACGCTGGCCATTTCGCAGGTGGTAGGCATCATCATTTTGGGACCGCTGGCCACCAAGTTGGCCGGCACACGCGGGGCGTTTATGGCTATCGCCCTCATGTATCTGGGAGCCACGGTGGCGGTGACCAGGCTGCCCCGTGTGGCTTCGCCTGCCAGACCGATAACACCGTCCCTTTCGAGGTGGGAACGCACCAGGGCAGATGTGCGCGAAGGCTGGGCCTTCGTCATGGGGGAACGGAGGGTGCTCCTGGCGATGTCCCATCTGACTCTCATCGCTACGGTGATCATGATCATGGCCATGCTTGCCCCCGGCTTCGCCGCCCGTGTGTTGGGGAAAGCGCCTGAGGATGCGGTGTTCGTCTTCGCTCCTGCGGGTGTGGGCATGCTAGTAGCCACCGCTCTTATTGGCCGCTTCGGATACAGCGCGCGCAAGGAGTGGCTGAGCAATGTCGGCTTGGTCATGGTGGGGCTAGGTTTCGCCACTCTGGGGTTGGTGACTCAGGGATACCGCATTCTGCCGCAGCCGCTGTTGCATCTCTACCCCCAGGCTGCTTTGAGTGTGACCACGGCAGTGATGGGTATCAGCCTGTTGTTGGGGCTGGCCATGTCGAGCGTCAGCATCCTGGGGCAAACGATTCTGCAGGAGGCATCACCGCCGGCCATGCGGGGTCGCGTCTTCGCTGTGCAGTTTATGCTCAGCAATCTCATCGGCATCCCGCCCATGCTGACTATCGGCGGTCTGGCCGACTGGGTGGGCATCCCCCAGGTCATGCTCGGACTGGGCGGGGCGGTGTTTGTGATGGCCACCATCAGCGTTTACTTTACCTTGAGCCCGGATCGTCGTCGCTCTTTGAAGAGTTCTCTGCGCAGGACCGCTGCGGCAGTCAAACATCCCCGGGACTGGCTTGCCCGGTCCAGCAGACAACTCGTCCGCGTGGAGACGCTGGTCAGGCAGAGCATGAGGAGATGGCTGCGGACTTGGATTTCTGTCTGCAATCGGGTCCTCCGCGTCCGCTTCAGATTTGGATGGGGAACGGCGACGAGCAATCCCTCTCCCACCAACGAAGGAGACAGTAGTGCAGAGGAGCGCGCTGGTTCAGCACCTGAACAGCTACCTGAAAACCGAGGAGATTGAGGACGTTTCCAACAATGGCCTGCAGGTGGAAGGCGCTGCCGAAGTGCATCGGGTGGCTTTCGCCGTGGATGGTTGCCAGGCAGCCATTGAGGCGGCCATCGCTGCGGGCGCGCAGATGCTTGTAGTGCATCACGGCCTGTTCTGGGGTCGACCGTTGCCGCTGGCGGGGCCGCATCGTCGGCGTGTGAAGGCTCTCCTCGATGCGGATTGCTCGCTCTACGCCGTCCATCTGCCTCTGGATGGTCATCCAGAGGTAGGCAACAACGTGGAGTTGGCGCGGCAATTGGGTCTCAAGGTGACGGGGAGTTTCAGCGACGTGGGGGTGGAAGCTCAGGCGCCATCTGGATTGACACTGAGCGCGCTTGTCGAGCAGATTGAGGCAGAGCTGAGAATCAGACCACGAGTGCAGGGCTGCGGCCCGGAGATAGTACGGCGTGTGGCCATCATGTCCGGTCGCGTTCCCCGCGAGATTGCCAGGGCCGCCCAGGCAGGCTGCGACACACTCATCACCGGCGAACCGCTGCACGACGTCTATCACGATCCTGCCGAATATGGCATCAACGTCATCTTTGCCGGTCACTACGCTACGGAGAAAGTGGGCTTGCAGGCGCTGGCTCGACACCTGGAAACGACGTTCGGTCTGGAAACGACGTTCGTTGACTTGCCGACGGGACTGTAGTCAGCGGATTAAGCCGGTTGAGCGGAGGGGGACTCGATTTGAAAGCCGCGCTGGTACACGATTGGCTCAATCAAATGGGCGGGGCGGAGAACGTGCTGGAGAGACTGGTGGAGCTCTTCCCTGAAGCCCCCGTCTACACCAGCATGTACGGGCCGGACTTGATGCCTCCGGACTATCGCTCGTGGGACATCCGCACTTCCTTCATGCAGCACCTCCCCGGGGTGATGAGTCATCACCAGGTGTACATGCCCCTGTATCCGCCGGCCTTTCGTTCCTTCGATCTCCGTGGCTACGACCTGGTGTTGAGCAACAAGAGCGGCTTCTGTCACGGGGTACGCACGGAGCCAGGTACGGTGCACATCTGCTACTGCCTGACGCCGACCCGCTTCCTCTGGATGTACGACAGCTATCGGCAGCGGGAAAACATCAGGCCGCTGGCCGACGCGACAATGCGGTGCCTGCTGTCCCTGTTGCGGCGCTGGGACTACGCTGCCGCCCAGCGGGTGCACCACTTCATCGCCATTTCCACCGCTGTGCAGGAGCGCATCCGCCGCTTCTATGGCCGGTTGAGCGCGATCATCTATCCGCCGGTGGACACCGAGCGCTACACGCCCTCAGGCGAACCGCTGGGGGACTACTATCTGGTTGTCGGCCGGTTGATCCCCTATAAGCGCATAGACCTGGCGGTGCGCGCCTTCACGCAACTGGGGCTACCGTTGGTGGTGGTGGGGGATGGGCGGGACAGGGCGAAGCTGGAGGCCATGGCTGGCCCCAACGTCATCTTTCGAGGCCGCTTGGCCTACGGCCAGGAGTTGTTGTCGCTCTACCGGCGCTGCCGGGCCTTCATCTTCCCTGGCCTTGAGGATTTTGGCATCGCGCCGGTGGAGGCGCAGGCGGCGGGCCGCCCGGTCATCGCCTACGGCGGTGGTGGTGCTCTGGACACCGTGCAGGAGGGCAGCACAGGGACTTTCTTCCACGAGCAGACACCGGAAGCGCTGGCTGCCGCCGTGCGGGCTTTCGATCCTGCCGACTACGATCCCGTAGCCTGCCGCGCCAGCGCCGAGCGGTTCAGCGTGGAGGAGTTCAAGCGGAAGTTGCTGACCTTCGTCGAGGAAAACCGCTGAGGCCCGGACATGACCTACGAGGTGGACCAGAGTAACAAGATCGAGAGCGGCGGGGAGGCTTCTTCAGCCTATTTGTCAGGGAGAGAGCGTCCGGCGAAGGATAGCTGCGCCACTGGCCACCCGCTGGACACAGTATGCCAAATGTGATTTCATCTGTCAAATCTGCTTTCATAATCAGCAACGATACCAGATGACACCATGGGAGAGCGGCTTTTGGTGTGCCGCCCGCTGCTGTCCAGCATACCGTCCGGTTAGGCATGGGAGCGGGTACGGCTTCTCGTAGTCGTAACTGTACCACGTCAGCGGAAGAGCGGAAGGAATGGAAGGCTTCCCACAACTCGTTGCGCTAGTTCGGTTGAGAGGGAGTTGCACTCCCGACGATGGCAGTACAACTGCCTGGGAATTGCTGGCTTGCACAACAGGCGACAGGCGACACTAATCCGAGGTTGCGCTGGTTCGGTTGAGAGGGAGTTGCACTCCCGATGGCGGCAGTACAACTGCCTGGGAATTGCTGGCTTGCACAACAGGCGACAGGCGACACGAATCCGGGGTTGCGCTGGTTCGGTTGAGAGGGAGTTGCACTCCCGACGGCGGCAGTACAACTGCCATGGAACTACTGCCCTACACAACAGGCAAGACGCAACACGAATACGAGGTTTTCATCATGGAACTACGCGAATACTGGCGCATCATCCGCCGCCGCTGGTGGCTGCCCGTGGCCTTGGTGGTCATCGTGGCCCTGGCCTGGCTGGTCACACAGAAGCCGTGGCAGCCGCGGCAGCCCGTCTATGCCACCTCGCTCAGCTTCAGCGTGGGCATCCGCCCCGAACAAGCGGGGGACGGTGAGGAGAACTACTACGTCGCCCTGACGTCAGAGTATCTCATCGACGACCTGGCCGAGGTGGCGCGGGGAAGCGAGTTCGCCGCCGCCGTCAGCGAGCGGCTGGCCGCGCAGGGGATCGTCGTGCCCGCAGGGGCCATCCAGGGCAGCACGCAGACGGGCGAACTCCACCGCATCCTCACCGTCTCCATCACCTGGGGCAACGCCGCGGAATTGGCGGCCATTGCCGAGGCGGTGACCGCTACTCTGCAGGAGGAGAGCGTGCGTTTTATGCCCCGCCTCTTCGCCCAGAA
>CAZPMV010000121.1:0-9248 GCA_964587335.1 uncultured Anaerolineales bacterium | reverse complement strand
GCGCCCCTGGCAGGACTCGAACCTGCGGCAAACGGTTTAGGAAACCGCTGCTCTATCCTCTGAGCTACAGGGGCACAGGCTTCATTGTACCACGGAGTGGGGCTTCCGGCAAAGTGACGCCGCGTTATTCCTTGCTGCGCAGATGAGGGAAGAGGATGACCTCGCGGATGGACTCTTTGTCAGTGAAGAGCATGGTCAGCCGATCAACTCCTGTGCCGAAGCCGCCGGTGGGAGGCATGCCATAGCTCAGCGCCCGTACGTAGTCCTCGTCCACGGGATGCGCCTCCTCATCTCCCGCCATCAGCGCACGCCCCTGTTCCTTGAACCGCTCCAATTGATCGATGGGGTCATTCAGCTCGCTGAAAGCGTTGCCCATCTCCATGCCGCCGATGAAGTACTCGAAGCGCTCGACGACACCTGGTCGATCCGGCGACGCTTTGGCCAGCGGGGAGATCTCTCGCGGGTAGTCCGTGATGAAGGTAGGTTGGATGAGGTCGGGCTCCACGTGCGTGCCCAGCAGGCTGTCAATCAACCTGCCGCGGCTGGACTTGGGATCAGGCTGCATGCCCAGCTTCTCCCGCATGCCGGCTGCCAAACTCGGCGCGTCGGGATGATCTTCGTAGTCAATGCCCGTGGCGTCCAGGATGGCCTGGCGCAGCGGCAGCCGCCGCCAGGGCGGGCTCAGGTCTATCTCGTGGCCCTGGTAGACCAACCGACGTCCACCCAACACCTCGTCGGCCACGAAGACGATCATCTCCTCAACGCGGCGCATCACACCATGATAGTCGGCGTAGGCCTCGTAGAACTCCAGTTGGGTGAACTCTGGGTTGTGCTTGAAGCTGACACCCTCGTTGCGGAAGTCGCGGCCGATCTCGTACACCCGTTCGAAGCCGCCAATGATGAGCCGCTTCAGATACAGCTCGTCGGAGATGCGCAGGTAGAGGTCTTGATGCAATTGGTGATGATGGGTGAGGAAAGGACGAGCCGCCGCGCCGCCGTAGATCGGCTGCAAAATGGGGGTTTCCACTTCCAGGAAGCCGTGGTCGTCCAGGTATCGCCGCAGACCGCTGACGATGCGAGCGCGGGTAACGAAAACCTGGCGCACCTCGGGGTTGGCGATCAGGTCCAGGTATCGCTGGCGATAGCGGGTTTCCACGTCCTTGAGGCCGTGCCACTTATCGGGCAGAGGATGCAGTGCCTTGCTTAGCAGGGCAAGCTGCCGCACGCGCAGAGTGACCTCACCTGTGCGGGTGCGGAACATCGGCCCCTCCACCCCCACGAAGTCGCCGATGTCCAGCAGCTTCGTGAACATCTCAAACGATTGTGGACCCACTTCGTCGCGGCGCAGGTAGATCTGCACGCGTCCGCTGCCATCCTCGATGTGCGCAAAGGAGGATTTGCCCATGACGCGCACGGTCTTCAGCCGGCCAACCAGGGCAAGAAGCTCATCCTCAGCCAGGTCGCCCGCCTCGAAAAGCTGGAGCGCCTGAGCGATAGTATGGCTGCGCTGGCTGCGAGCCGGATAGGGGTCTACGCCTGCCTGGCGCAGCCGGGCCAGCTTCTCCCGCCGAACCTGTTCCTGCTCACTCAAGATGTCGCTCACCGGTCACTCCTTTGGCTCTTCCGACAGAAGAAAGCACCTGCGACCTACGCCGCCTTGCCCTCACCTTCCTCGACACTCACCACTTCGAAATACAGCTCGCCGCCGGGTGTGTTCACCACGATCTCATCACCGGCAGCGCGCTCCATGAGAGACTGACCCATGGGCGACACATTGGAAATGCGGCCATTGCTGGGGTCCGCTTCGGCCGAGCCAACGATGAGATATGTCTCCAACACGTCGCTGCCTCGCTCGCGGATGGTCACCTGGGAGCCAAGGGTCACATACTCTGAGGAACTGCTCTCGATCACCACGGCGTGGCGCAGCATAGCCTCCACGGTAAGAATGCGCCCTTCGAGGAAAGCTTGTTCGCGCTTTGCCTCATCATAACCTGCATTCTCCGAGATGTCACCTTCGGCCTTGGCATCATGGATGTGGCGGGCAACCTCAGGCCTGCGCACAGTGCACAGGTAGTCCAGCTCTTCTCGCAGTTTTCGCAATCCTTCAGGAGTCAGATAGACCGCCTGGTTGTTATCAGACATGGCACCTCTCTCGATACGGCGCGTCAACGCGCCCAAGCTCAGGTTGTTGTACATTGATTGCATCAGCACCCCCAGACGCGGCAACTCGGATGACGTCTGAGGGTGCTCGAACTTCCATGTTTGCCAGTGGCTCACAAAAAAGGCGACTGAGGCTTCCTCTCAGTCGCGGAAACGCGCCAAGCAATCATACCACAAACCGCCGATTTCGCAAAATGGGGCAGCGCGACCCGTTTTCATTCCCGCAATTCAACGATCAACTCGTGGATGCGATCCAGCCCCGCTCGTAGATAGTCAGGCGGCAAGCCGAAACTGATCCGCAAGCAGTGATCGAGGCCGAAATGATCCCCTGGCACGATGAGCACGCTCTTCTCGTGAACCAGACGCTCCACCAGCTCGGTCGAGTTGACATCGAGGTGATAGCGAGGGAAGGCAATCGCCGCCGCTTGAGATGGGACCAGAGAGAAGACCCCCTCGTGGCTCTCCAGCCATCCGTCGAAGATGGGAAAGCCCCGGCGGATATAATCGCGGGTCCGCTGGATAAGGCGGGGCCGCACTTCGGGCGACAGAGCAAAAGCCGCCAGTTTGTTGGCCAGCACGGTAGCGCTGATGGTGATGTACTCGTGCCAAGCCCACATCTCGTCCACGATGTCCGTTGGCCCCACAACCCATCCGATGCGCAGCCCCGGCAGGCCGTAGGCCTTGCTCAGGCTGCCCATAGCCAGCACCTTGTCGTACCGCCCCCAGAACGAAGGCGTCTGAGTATCGGTCAGCCGCTCTGCGCCGCGGTAGACCTCGTCAGCCAGGAGCCAGGCTCCAGCCCGAGAGGCGGCGGCCACAATCGTATCCATCTCCGCCTCAGTGAGAATGTAGCCTGTGGGGTTGTTCGGATTACAGACAGCGATGAGTTTCGTCCTCTCCGAGATAGTGTCGTTCAGCTCGTCCAGGTCAGGAGCCCATCCCCGATCCTCCTGAAGATGAAATGATCTGAGTTCCACGCCATAGTTGTGGGCGACGCCCCAGATCTGCATGTAGTTGGGCAGCATCATGGCCATCTCGTCCCCCGCTGCTAGAAGGGTCTGGAAAGCGATGAAATTGGCCTCGGCGCACCCGGCGGTGACCAGCACGTTATCGGGGGTCGCACCAGGGTAGAGCGCAGCGATGCGCTCCCTCAGTTCGATGATACCGTTGGTTTGAGGATAGTCCAGTTCGGTGGTCAGCAGCTCTTCGATCACTGCCGGATCATCCACCAGTTCACGGATGGTTATGGGGTGAACGCCACTCTCAGACAGGTTGTAGTCGACGACGTTCTCCAACTTGGACATCATCCGTTCCATGTCGAATGGTTGAAACTTGGTTGCGCGATTCATGACACTCCTCCTGGCTGTTTCGCGCCGTGACTGCCACTGCGCGCACACTGCTTTCCGGCAATCTCCAGCAGCCGCGGTACATCCACGTTGCCGCCGCTGACCACCACAGCAACATGTTGACCAAGCCACTCTACCTTGTCGTAGAGTATTGCTGCCATGCCCACAGCGCCTCCCCCTTCGACAACAAGATGGTGACTCTCGAGCGCAAAGGTCATCGCGCCGGCGATCTCCTCTTCAGATACCAAAACCGTATCGTCAGCATACTCCTGGACCATGTCGAACGTATAGGCGTTGTCCAGGCCAAGCCCACCCACCAGCGCATCGGCCAAGGTCGGTTCCTCTACGATCTCCACCACCTCGCCGGCGCGAAGACTCAGAACCATGGCCGGGCCACGTTGCATGGAGACGCCGATGACACGGATCGCGGCATCAGCGGACTTGAGGGCCAGCCCGATTCCGGAAAGCAATCCCCCACCTGAGAGGGGGATGACCACTGTGTCTATCTCTGGGAGGTCTTCCAGCAGCTCCAAGCCGATGGTACCCTGTCCGGCGATGACCAAAGGATCGTCGAAAGGGTCAATCAGGGTCAAACCCCGCTCCTCCTGCAACCGCAAGGCGTGCATCTCGGCTTCGTCATAGCTGTTGCCGTACACTACCACCTCAGCGCCGAGGCGGCGGATGGCATCCACTTTGTTGCTCGGAACCTGCGCCGAGATGCAGATCTTTGCTTTGATGCCCAATTGCCTGGCGACGAATGAGACCGCCCGGCCGTGGTTGCCGGTGGAGACAGCAATAACGCCTCGCTCCTTCTCATCCTCGGTGAGGCTGAGTATCTTGTTGGCAGCCCCCCGTATCTTGAACGAGCCTGTCTCTTGCAGGCATTCGAGCTTAAGGTAGACGGAGCTACCGACGCGCTCGGCCAGCAAAGGAGAACGGACCAGCGTCGTCCTTCTGGCAATGGAAACGATCCTCTGCCTGGCGGAGTAGACGTCGCGCATTGTCACGTTGGAAGTGGGCATAGATTTCTCCTGTGCTTGCCGTGCTGCCGTCCCTACAGAAGATGGGCGGGACAGGATATTCAGATGAGCCGTTCTGAGGCAGTTGCACTGCCGAGGTCGGGAGTTCAACTCCCTCCCAACCAGAGAGTTCAACTCTCTCCCAACTAGAGAGTTCAACTCTCTCCTAACTAGACTGGATTGTGGGCAGGACAGGATACTCGGACGAGCCGTTCTGAGGCAGTTGCACTGCCGAGGTCGGGAGTTCAACTCCCCCCCAACCAAAGAGTTCAACTCTCTCCTGACTAGACTAGATTGTGGCTAGGACAAGATCTCCAGAACTGCTCGGCATAACGCGCGCCGCCGCCCACCAGGATCATGTGGGCGCGTACCCTTTGCACCATGGCTTCAGCATCGCCAAAGAGCACAGGGATCTGCGAGCGATAGCAGGCGATGGCTTCGCATTTGAGGGTCACGTGCGGTTCCTGCACCAACCGCAGCTCAGCCATCCAGCCGCGCCGGCCAGGCCGAGCCAGCGCGCTGACCAGCGCATGGCCTTGCTCTGCATAGGGGTAGTCCTCATAGAAGCAAACGGGAAAGCCGCGCTGCTCCAGCTTGAGCGCCGCCACCCTGACGATCAGATGATCCACGTGGCCTCCGGCAGCGAGAGGAGCATAAAACAGCGCGCTCGCAGAGCGGTGGTAACGTTGGGCGATGACCGCTGCCAGGTCATCCACGAGGCAAAAGTCGGCGGGATGGAGATGACCGCCCATAAGCTGTTCGTCGGAAGTGTAGAGGAAAGCGCCGTTGGCAGGGTCCGTGCGGTAGGGGGCATCCAGATAGTCCAGGCAGACCGGCTTTGCCCCCAGGACGCGACAGGCTGCCTCGTTTTCTCCTCGTCGTGTGCCAACCATATCGGGCGGATTGCCCGCAGCCTCATGAAGCTTTACCGCATAGGGAGACAGGAGGTCAAGACGAGGACGTCCGGCAAAGATAGTGAGCACTGCAACGTACTCGCCGCCGGCTATCTGCTGGGCGATGTTTGCGCCGCAGGAGAGCACGGCGTCATCCAGGTGAGGAGACAGAAGAACATGGCGCACAGCAGACATGGATGCCTCTACACTTTCCATTCCTTCCTCTTTCATTTCCACGGCTGACATCCTCTACCATTGGCGATTATACCACTCCTCTGGTGTTCCCGCAAGGAGAGGGTGTGCTTTTCCAAACGGACGGGTTTCTGCTATAATCTTGAGGGAGACCAGTTGACAAGCAGATTGAGGGAACAAGGGAAATGAGCGATCGCCCAATATCACCTACCCGCCGTGCTGAGGAAATCCCGCTGGACGCGGCGCTGCGTCCTCGCACCCTGGCCGAGCTAGAGGGACAGGAACGGATCAAGAACAACCTGCGCATCCTCATCGAGGCTGCCAAGGGGCGGGGCGAACCGTTGGATCACATCCTGTTCTACGGCCCGCCGGGCCTGGGCAAGACAACCCTGGCCCACATCTGCACCCACGAGATGAACGTGGGCATCAAGGTGACGTCTGGTCCTGCCATCGAGCGGGCCGGCGACCTGGCGGCCATTCTCACCAACCTGCGCCGCGGCGACATCCTCTTCGTTGACGAAGTGCACCGGCTGGGGCGGTCAGTAGAGGAGATCCTCTACCCGGCCATGGAGGACTACGCCCTGGACATCGTCATCGGCAAAGGACCGAGCGCGCGCAGCATCCGGCTGAAGCTGCCCCATTTCACCGTCATCGGCGCCACGACGCGGCTGGCGCTACTTACAGCACCACTGCGCTCTCGTTTCGGGGCCGTCTATCGTCTCGATTTCTACGCCCAGGAGGCCATCGAGGCCATCGTGCGGCGGGCAGCGGGGCTATTGGACGTGCCGCTGACCGAAGATGGGGCCGCCCTCATTGCCGAGCGAGCCAGAGGCACGCCGCGCGTCGCCCTGCGCTTCCTCAAGCGGGTGCGAGATTATGCCCAGGTGCGGGCCGATGGGCGCATCACCGGCCCCACAGCCAGGGCGGCTCTGGAGCTCCTGGAGGTGGATGAGCTGGGGCTGGACGACATCGACCGCCGTCTGCTTCTGGCCGTCATCGAGAAGTTCGACGGCGGGCCTGTAGGGCTGTACACCCTTGCTGCCGCACTTTCCGAGGAATCGGACACCATCATGGACGTCGTGGAACCGTACCTGCTGCAGCTTGGTTTCCTGGATCGGACTGCCCGGGGACGCGTGGCCACTCGCCGGGCCTACGAGCATCTGGGGATCGAGTACCCCGAGAAGCCAGAGCAACCAAGACTATTCTGAACATGGAGGTTATCCCATGGGAGTAACTCTAGCCATCCAAGCGGAATACCCCAAGGTAGAGGTGCTTCAAGCCCTGCAAGAAGCCATTCTCAATCAGGCCGCCCTGGCTCGGGCGCGGTTTGAACGATTCCAGAGCGAATGCCAGGTTTTCGAGCGAGGCTATGCCATGAGCTCCGATGAATTCCTGGACAGATTCGAAGCTGGCGAACTCGGCGACGCGGCTGAGTTCTTCGACTGGTTTGCAGCCAAGCGAGGGCTGGATGTTTGGGAACGCAAGTATCGCATCCTTAGCGGGGTTGCCTGGTGAATGCCCAAGCCTACTACCACCGGGGCACCGAAATCATAGCCGCCTGCCCCCTGGTCATCAGTCTGGACATCGCGTTCCGGGAAATTGACGAGAATGAGTGTTACATCAAGGGTGTCCTACATCTGACCGGTGGGCACACTTCACATCTGGCCGAATACGTCATTACGGAACCTAAGCCGCCTACCCGGCTGAAGTACCGCTACCAACTCCAAGGGGCCGATCAACTCCGAGCAGTCCATTGGGATAACGCACCCCACCATCAGAATATGGAAACCTCTCCCCACCATTGGCATGACGCCGACAATATAGCCTATCCCTCCCCGGCCATGGATCTCGAAAGCGTGTTGGCTCAGGCGCTTGCCATCGTGGGAGAGAAGCTTACGAGGGAATCAAGC
The DNA here is from genome assembly GCA_964587335.1 of uncultured Anaerolineales bacterium. Lineage (GTDB taxonomy): Bacteria > Chloroflexota > Anaerolineae > UBA3071 > UBA3071 > UBA3071. The sequence continues at coordinate 1,728 of CAZPMV010000121.1, read as the reverse complement.
ACATGAGGCCTACCGTGGCGGTGACGGCAAAACGGAGTGACGCGGACTGGGTGGCGGAACGGGTGCAGCCTTACCTCAATGCCGTAGCGGCCGCTGGCGGCGATTTCCTCCTGCTCACACCAGACAACTCCGGTGACGTAGACTTCTCACTTGAGGATTCAGCCCACGGCCTGCTGCTCAGCGGCGGCGGTGACATTCATCCACGACGCTACGGACAGCCCCTGGCAGGCAGCGAACCAGACAGCATTGACGAGCTGCGGGATGACCTGGAATTGACACTGGCCCGCGCCGCTCTGGCGGCAGACCTGCCCATCCTAGCCATCTGCCGCGGCATACAGGTGCTGAACGTGGCCCTGGGCGGCGGGCTGGTGCAACACGTGGATGGTCACCGCGACCAGCGACCCAACAGAACGCTACGGCACGATGTGCGGGTGACGCCAGGCAGCCAATTGGCACGCCTCCTGGGTTGTGATGGCGCAATCCAGACGAACAGCTCCCACCATCAGGCCATTGGCGATAGCTGCCTGGCTCCTGGGCTGCGAGCCACAGCCCGCAGCCTGCCGGATGACCACGTGATCGAAGGTGTAGAGAGCCCAGCGCATCGCTGGGTGGTGGGCGTGCAATGGCATCCTGAGCGTGTGGCGGAGGTGCCCGCCGTGCACCAGCGCCTGTTCAGCGATTTCGTCGCCGCGGCGAAGGAAGAAGCGGAGCGACGCCGAGCAAGGTGCGGGGAAAGAGCAGCGCGGGTTTCCATAGCTGCATCCTGAAGACGGCGGCTACGGAAAGCCGCCCTACACTGCCTGAAGACGGGTAGACGGGTAGATGAAAACCGCAGAGTTCGACTACGAACTGCCCCCGGAGATGATCGCTCAGACGCCCATTGAGCCGCGAGACGGTTCGCGGCTTCTGGTTCTGGACCGGCGCGGCGGCGAGATCACTCACCGCCATTTCCGAGACATCGGTGAGTATCTGCAGCCTGGTGACCTGCTGGTGGCCAACGACAGTCGCGTGATCCCAGCGCGGCTCCTGGGACGCAAGGAGACTGGCGGTCGAGTAGAGGTATTCCTGCTCAAACGCCTCCAGGAGCGCACCTGGCAAACGCTTGTGCGAGGCAAGCGACTGCGGCCAGGCACAAGAATCGAAATCCAAGGGCCAGAGTCTAGAAATCACGCCTCCCAAGAACACACGCCACACACAACCCGAGACCCGAAACCTGAAACCCGAAACACCTCCCTGAGGGCAACCATCATGGCCGAGACGGACGAAGGCGGCCGCGTGGTCGAGTTCGATCGAGCGGTCGAACCACTTCTCGACGAGTTTGGAATCGTGCCCCTGCCACCCTACATCCACGAGCCATTGGCCGATCCAGAGCGATACCAGACCGTGTATGCCCGCGTGCAGGGTTCTGTGGCTGCGCCCACGGCCGGCCTGCACTTCACCGCTGCGCTCATAGATCATCTGCAGGTCCAGGGGATACGCTTTGCCTTTGTCACCCTGCATGTGGGGCTCGATACGTTTCGCCCTGTTAAGACCAAACTCATCGAGGAGCACGCCATGCACAGCGAATGGGCGGAATTGCCTCCGGAGACGGCAGAGGCCATTACCCAGACGAAGGCTGCTGGATGCCGCGTGATTGCGGTAGGCACCACGGCCGTACGTGTTCTAGAGACACCGGCTCGCTTTTCGGTGGACGACCCGAAACTCGAAACTCGAAACCCAGAACCATCC
>CAZPMV010000120.1:7312-9290 GCA_964587335.1 uncultured Anaerolineales bacterium | reverse complement strand
CGCAGGCGGTCTGGCCCAGGCCTCGATATCCCCCATATCCTCCAGCTTGACCGGCCACTCATACGCTGTCGGTGTGGGTGCTCTCCGCGTATCCGGTGGACGCAGTCTGCTCATTAGCTCCAGCAGGTGGCTGTAGTCTGCCCGCAGCATTTGCTCCAGTGCCTCGTCGCTGTCCGCCAGGGGCTCGTATCGCTTGAGGATGGGAAGCTCTTCTGCCGGAGGTCTAGTTTCGCTGGCCCTGGTGTCCCTGCCAGCCCTCGTTCCTCTACCTGGCACTGCTGCTCGCGTCTGCCGGTCTCCTGCATCCAGCGCTGCCTTGCTGATGGAGGTCACCTTCCCTTCGTAGAGCGTATACTCGTCTACGTAGCTCTGGGGAAGGTACCAGCGGGTGATGCCGTCCTTCATGCTGACGGCCAGGGCTATGCCCTCTTCAACCTTGTCAATGGAGACTTTCATGGTCGCTTCCCCTTTCTCAACCCACTTGTGCTTGTGGTCTAAAATGGCATGGGGGCAAACGCCGCACGTGGAGCAGCCTTTCCAGGCTGCTTGGCAGGCTCGAAAGCCTGCCCCACGTGTCACTTCTGTCGTAGTGCCTAGAACGTGATGTAGTCATCGTGGCTAGCTGAACTTGCATCAAGTTGTGCTGGGTCTGCTCTTCGGCAGCAGCAAGATGAGCGGCAGGCCGAGCAGCGAAATGACCGCGCTGGCGGCGAAGGCCCATCGCAGCCCGAAGAAGTCCGCCAAGCCCCCGACCGCGACCACCACCCCCGAGCGGAGGATGAAACTCAACGACATATACATGCCGTTGGCCAAGGCCCGGTTCTGGGGGAAGCTCTCCTGTACCAGCGCCATGATGACGGGCGTCACGGACAAGGTGGTGAAGCCCAACATCAGCAGCAAGGGGATCCTTGCCCAATCCTTGACCTCCAGGAAGACGAACAGAAGCAGTGGGGTTGCCAGCATGGAGATGAACAGCACCGTCCTGCGGCCCAGGCGGTCGCTGATGGAGCCTCCTGCCAGCGCGCCCACCACCCCTGCTGCTTCGAGCACCGAGAGGGAGACACCGGCGAACCAGAGGTCAGCGCCATCTTCGCTCAGAAAGGTGGGCAGGTAGATCGTCAGCGCCGAGATCATGAAGGAGCGCACGATGATGAAGCCCACCAGCGGCGCCAACAACGGCCCCATCTTCCGCAGCGCCTGCCTCCAAGGGAGCCCCTCACCTGCGTTGGGTGGACGGCCGGACACGTCCCGCAGCCGGAAGAAGAGGATGGCAGAGGTCAACAGGCCACCGATCATCAGCCATGGCGTGCTCTTCAGGCCCAGCCACTGGACGGCGCTGACGATCAGGATCGGCCCCAGCGTGCGTCCCAACTCGCCGCCTACCATCCAGAAGCCCATGCCCCTGCCCAGGCTTCGCCCCGAGAGGTTTCCTGCCATTACCGGTCCCACGGCGTGCAGGCTGGCCGAACTCAGGCCGGCCACCACCAGGAGGAGAGCCATCGCGGCGTAGCTCTCTGCGATGCCCAGCAGGCTCATCATCACAGCCGTAACTGCCGGCGCCAGGATGACGAAGGTGCGCAGGCTGACGCGGTCGGCCAGGTGGCCGATGAAGGGCTGGAGGAGCGAGGGCGTCTGCAAGAAGACCGTCAGCAGCCCCGCCCCGGTCTTGGAGAGGGCGAGACTGGTGATGAACAGCGGCAGGAGGGGGGCCAGGAAAGCCGTGTAGGTGTCGTGCACAGCGTGCGCTCCGCTGATGGTCAGCACGCGGCCCGTTTGGAAGTGTTCCGGTTCAGCGGTCAGCGTCGAGGTAGTGGGTTCAGCTTGGGAATCGCTCTGGATGGTATCGGGCATAGTTAGTGAGTATGAGGGCTCCGCGTATGGTAGTCGCTCACATCATTCTCCCATCTCGTCCAGCAATTGCTTCAATTCCCGACGGGCGACGTCTTCTCGATCCGACTTGGCATACAGCAACAGCAGA
>CAZPMV010000120.1:0-7212 GCA_964587335.1 uncultured Anaerolineales bacterium | reverse complement strand
ATCGAGTTCCTGCTCCCAGTCGAGCAAAGGTGGCTCCTGTCGAGATTGGGCTACCAGCCGTTGCAGAACGGGGGAAGCCGCCAAGATAGCATCTTCAGGCTCCTCCTCGCGGTTCAGCAGGTTATCTATGATGAGCTCGATCTGAGCGAACGAGGCAATGTCCACCAGGACGGCTCTTGCCTCGCCACCTTCGTAGAGGACGGGAAAGTGGTCTCGGATCCAGAAGGTCGTCTCAGCCATGATTCGTCTCCTCTTTGCAGTCGCTTCGCCTGGCGTGGCGCAGCTTGTCGTCGATGCGGTCAGGGCCGCTCTGGCACAGAGCCGGGTCATCGGGTTCGGGGCACTCGTCGGTAAGGCGGCCCAGTCGCGTTAGGGTGGTTCCTGTAGCTCCACAGTTGGCCAGCATTCCCTCACCCAGCAAGTGGTCGCTGCTCATTATAGCACACATCCTGCTGTCGGAGAAACAGTGCGCCCTACGGCCTCTTCATTTGAGCGCACGACAGCCCATCAAAATCTGTCCAGCGGCGCGCATATGCCTCCCGTGCCACGGCTTGAACCAGTGGATCCTGTGCGGGAGGGTAGATGGGCGCAAAGAGAGCCCCTGGACGATTCAGCAGACGAGCGAAGAGGTCATAGGTAATGTGATAGTCCGGGCCCCGCAGGGGATCGTCGGAGATGAACTCACCGGCGGTGTCATCGTACCCCTGAATGACGCGGTAGTGAGAGATATCTAAGCCGGGTTCGAGTCGCTGCAGAACGATGACCGGAATGGACTCGGCCAGCAGTTGGCGGATCACCCGCAGTCTGGACTCGCGGCTCACAGGAAACCGATAGACCCGTCCCATCAACCCCTGCTCCGACATGTACCAGGGGACATAGCACGGCGCTGGCCTGCTCGCAGCCCACTCCTGCACCTCCTGTTGGGTCACCCAACGATCGTAGTAGCCGAGCAGGATGGCGATACTGGCGGGACCGCAGTTGTTCGCGCTCTGTGCTTGATGGTTCATGGGTTCGAGCAGGACGCTGGCCGGCAGAGGCGTAGGCGTCGGTGTTGCGGTCGCCGTCCGTGTCGGCGTCGGACTTGCTGTGGCCGTCGGCGTGGCCGTCGCCGTTGCTGTCGGCGTGGCGGTGGGAGACGGTGTCGCCGTCGGTGTCGGTGTGGCAGTGGGAGACGGTGTCGCGGTGACGGTCGGCTCTGGTGTTGCCGTGGGCGCGGGCTCCGCTGTGGTGCAGGCGACGATGGTCAGCAGCAGCAGCATCATCAGCGTCAACAGCGTGACCAGGGTGGTGCTCAGAGTCGTTTGGCGTTGGTTGGTTGTGTAGTCGTGCACCGGGATGGTCTCGCTATGCGTCACCCAGAACTCCAGAAGCTGAGAGCATTATGGCTGCAGCACCAGCACGCCCTCTGCATCAGCCTCCACGTCGGCGCGCTCCCACAGCACCGGGTGGTACTCGATGCTGCGCCAGGGGTCAATCATGTCGTCGTAGTGGCGGTGGAAGGGGTGGCCGGACTGGCCGGTGGTGTGCATTGAGAGCGAGCGGCTGAAGTCCCCCACATCCACGATCTGGCGCTGGGATACCAGATGGTTCACGGTGTAGGGGTTGTTCAGGCTGTAGCTGGTGAGGTTGACCGTGGCGATGGTTCCGTCTACCGGAACAGGCCCGCGGTTGAAGAGTGCCTCGATGGGGCCGATGCCCGACTGGCCCAGGCTCTGATTCTCGAATGTGGCAGTGTGCAGGTCGCCCCAGCGCCAGCGGCTCATGTTGCGCCCCAGCGTCTCGGTCAGTTCCTCCTCCGCCTCTTCCAGCGCCTGCAACAGGATCTCGTCCCGTGTCTCCACTTCGCGCGTGGTCACGTCGTCGAACCAAGAGGATACATCGTCTGCCAGGAAATCCTCCAGTGCGACCGCTGCGCTGCCTCGGGCCCGGCGCAGAAGCTGCTCCCCCAGTTCATCGCCGAAAGTCAGGTCTATCAGGTGCAGGCGGAAGGCCTCGAAGAGGGCGGCCCCAGCGCTGTCTCGCATGGCTCGTCCGTCCCACGTGCGCAGCAGTTCCAGAGCTTCGGCCAGTCGGGGTTCCTCAGGTGATGGGAGCGTCAGGATGTAGGGCAGGACGTCCCGCGCCCAGACGGGGCTGCTGTCACCGTGAATAGCCTGCATGTCGGCTATGGAAAGCGAAGAGTCGGCCGAGATCAACTCCACGATCCGCCGCGCCCGATAGCCGGCTGCCCAGTCCATGGAGATGAAGTAGGCGTAATCTGGCCCCACTACGGCGTTGTTGGCAGTGACGATGTACCCCTCCGGCGGATTGAAGGAGCGGGGCAGTTCATCAAAGGGGATGTAGTCCACCCACTCGTACTCGCCCGTCCAGCCTGGTACCGGCATCGAGCCGTTGCCCGAGGCGCGGATGGGAATGCGGCCGGGAGCCTGATAGCCGATGTTCCCCGCCACGTCGGCGAAGACGAAGTTCTGGCTGGGCACAGTCCAGTATGAAAGCGCTTCCCTGAATTCCTCCCAGTTGCTGGCTTGGTCCAGAAGGAGGATGCTGCGGACCATCGTGCCTGGCTGGAGCGCAGTCCAGGAGATGGCCAGTGGCTGCCAGCCGAAGGCCCACTCCTCCTCGGTACCGCCGACCACATCGTTGATGATGGGGCCGTGGCGGGTGACGCGCACGTTCACCACCACCGGCTTTTCCTCATCACCTTGCTCATCACCTTCCGCGTCCCTGCCGGCGACGATGATCTCCTCGCGGATGATCTCCATGTCCAGCCACTCCCCCCGGAACTCGTACTGGTTGGGGTTCTCGGGGTTGACCCGCTCGATGAACAGGTCCTGCACGTCCGGTCCCAGGTTGGTGACCCCCCAGGCAATGCGGTCGTTGTGGCCGACGATGACGCCGGGGGTGCCAGCGAAGGAGTAACCGACCACGTTGTAGGGACACTCTGGCCCCACTGGATCGCAGTGCAAGCCGATCTCGTACCAAATGGAAGGCATCTGGATACCCAGGTGCATATCGTTGGCCAGCAGGGGCGTTCCCGTCTCGCTGCGGTTCCCGGCGACAACCCAGTTGTTGCTCCCGATACCGTCTCCGCTCCCCAGAACGTGGGTGTCCAGCGCTGCGTCGGGCACCGCGTCGAGCGCTGTCCCCGCCAGCGGATGCAGGGCGATGACCGGGTGGTCGGCTGGGTATCCGGGCACGACCAGGCCGACGGCAGGTGTCCCCAGCCGGGCGGCGACGTGGGCACGGAGAAGTTCGCTACTCATGTTCCCGCTCAGATCCCAGGCCATCACCTTGGCCCAGGTGAGGGTGTCCAGAACCGTCCAGGGCTCCGGTTCGAACTTGACGCCAGTGAGCCCCAGGATGGTGAACTCCAGCCCCAGGCGGTCCTGGTGGGTGGAGATGTAGGCGTTGACTCCCTTGGCGTAGGCCTCCAGCGCCACCCTGCTCTGATCGTCCAGGAGTTCCAGTTCCTGGGCGGCAGTGCGATGCCAGCCCAACGTGCGGATGAAGCGGTCGGAGTCCAGCGCAGACTCGCCCAGGACCTCCGCCAGTCGGCCGGAACCGATCCTGCGCCAAAACTCCATCTGCCAGAAGCGATCTTGCGCGTGGGCGTACCCTTGGGCGAAGAACAGGTCGTGGGAGTTGCTGGCGTAGATGTGGGGGATGCCCCAGCTATCGCGGATGACAGTGACCTCCGCCTGTAAGCCGTCTGTCTGGGCTGTGCCCTTGATCTGCGGCCAGGAGCGCCGCACGGTGACGAAGCCGTAGCCGAAACCAGTCAGTCCCAGCAGCAGCACGAAGATGACGATCCCAATGATGACTTTGGAAGGCGTTCGCATGTTATGATCTCCCATGGGTATTGCCGAGGGGCGTCCCCGCCTCGCTTCGGCGTGGTTTGATCGTCGGGCAACTGGTCAGCCAGGCAGAAACTGGACACGGATTCCACAGATATGCACAGATATGCACAGATGTGTGCTGAGGAATCCGTGAGAATCCGTCCAATCCGCGGGAATCCGCGTCCCATTTTGAGTCCTTTGGGCAGCAGCCTCAGTAGTATGACGACGTCACATCGCGTGTAGCACGGAGAGAGGCTCGTAGTGCGCCACGGAGCGGAGCAGAGTGGTGCGAGACCGCACTCCGCTGCGCTACGTGCGTGGCTACGAACCTGACTCACGTCTTTCGTGTCCACACCCGCAACACTCGGTCGTGGCCGGCATAGTCGGGCAGGACGTCCACGCTCGCCTTGAGATCTACGCTTTGTAGACATCGCGCCGGTGCTTGACGAGGTGGACAGTGAGCCGCCGTTCTGCTGCGTTGATCGTGTAGAGAGCACGATAGCTGCCTATTCGCAGCCTGAACAAGCCCTTCCATTCGCCGGTCAACGGCTCCGGTGTTATCGCATCGAAGTTCTCGGTCAGCCAACGGAGCTTGTTGAGAACTCGTTGGGCTACGGGCTTGTCCAGGCCGCCCAGGTCGTCTCTGGCCTCGGGCATCCATTCCAGGCTATACACATGACCACTCCAGGCCAAGTTGAGCGGCAACTTCTTGGGCAGAGATGGTTCTGGCTCCCTCCTCTTCTGCCGTCAGGGAACGTCGAAGCCTGGCCTCTGTTTCTTCTCGCAGCTCCAGCCCTTCGTCGGGGTCACCGAGCATCTCCAACAGCTTCCACTCCACCGTGGCTTCAATGAACTGCTTGAATTCGTCTACTGTCAATTCGGTCACTCTTGTGCTCACAGTGAACTCCTCCAACTCCATCGGTTTCATCGGCTGATTCACGTGTGTACGCGCAACACCCTGTCGCGGCCGGCGTAGTCGGGTAGGACGTCCACGCTGGCCCGGGGGAAGTGCTGGCGGGCCAACTGGCGCGCCGCTTGTCCCTGCTCCGCCCCTATCTCCAGAAAGATCGCGCCGCCGGGCTGCAGGTGCGCCGCAGCCTGTGGTAGCAAGCGCCGCATCTGCCACAGACCATCGGGGCCGCCGTCGAGCGCCGCCCGCGGCTCGTAGTCCCGCACCTCGGGTTCTAGCGTCGCCAGTTCGTCGCTCCGTACATAGGGCAGATTGGCGACGAGAACATCAACCCTCTCCGGCAGTGGTTCCAGCAGGTCTCCTCGCAACAGCCGCACCTGTCCTTCGACGCTGTGATGGGCCACGTTCGCTGCTGCTACCTCCAGGACGTCGGCGGAGGAATCCAGAGCATAGACGGTGGCCCGTGGCAGGTGGACGGCCAGGGCGATGGCAACGCAGCCAGAGCCCGTGCCTACGTCGGCGATGGTCAGTGGACAGTGGCTAGGCGCCAGGGGATGGGGGTGGCTATGGCGAATGGGAGATGAGTCCTTCCGTATCTCGCGAGTCGCAACTCCTGACCCTCCTTCACCCATTCGCTCTCGGGCCCAATCGAGCGTATGATCCACCAGCAACTCCGTCTCCGGCCTGGGAACCAGCACGCGACGGTCAACGAGGAAATCGAGGCCGTAGAACTCTCGGCGGCCCAGGATGTAGGCCAGCGGCTCGCGGGCCTGCCGCCGCGCCAGCAGTGGTGTGAACTGTTCCCACTCTGCCGCCGTTAGCGCACGCTCGGGATGTGCCAGCAGCCGCGCCCGATCCCAGCCCAGCACGTGTGCCAGCAGCAGTTCGCCGTCAAGCTGAGGGGAGTCGCAGCCGGCAAGATGCAGGATGCGCGATGCATGACCCAAGACATGTCCCACGCGCTGCTCGCTGCCTGTCTCTTGCTTCTTGCCCTTTGCGTCTTGCATTCTGTCATTCTGTTATTCTGTGCCGATGGCCTGCAACTTCTCCGCCTGCTCCGTCGTCGCCAGCTCGTCAATGAACTCGTCCAGGTCGCCCCTGAGCACCTGCTCAAGGCGGTAGAGGGTCTTGCCGATGCGGTGATCGGTCACCCGATTCTGGGGGAAGTTGTAGGTGCGGATCTTCTCGCTGCGCTCACCGCTGCCCACTTGCAGTCGCCGCGCCTGGTCTTGTTCATTCGCCTGCTGCTGTCGCTCGATTTCATAGAGACGGGAACGCAGCACTGCCAGCGCCCGCAGCCTGTTCTGTGTCTGCGAACGCTCGCTCTCGCAAGAGACGACCAGGCCGCTGGGCTTGTGCGTGATGCGCACCGCGGTGGCGTTCTTCTGCATGTGCTGTCCGCCCGGGCCTGACGAGCAATAGACCACGATCGCCAGTTCGGCGGGGTTGATGGACACCTCCACCTCGTCCATTTCTGGCAGCACGGCCACCGTCGCGGTGGAAGTGTGGATGCGTCCCTGCGACTCGGTCTCCGGCACCCGCTGCACGCGGTGCACGCCGCTCTCGTACTTCAGCCGCGAGTACGCCCCGCGTCCCCGCACCTGGAGAATGGCCTGCTTGAAACCGCCAATGCCTGTGCGGTGCGTGCTGAGGAGGTCTGTCTTCCACCGCCGCGCCTCGGCGTAGCGCTCGTACATGCGGTACAGATCGGCAGCGAACAGCCCCGCTTCGTTGCCACCGGTGCCGGCGCGGATCTCCATGATGACGTTCTTTGCATCGTTGGGGTCCTTGGGCAAGAGCATCAGCCGTAGCTTCTGCCATAACTCTTCCTGCTCTCGCTCCAGCGCCTCCGCCTCCGACCGGACCAGCTCCAGCATCTCAGGATCGGTCTCACCTTCCAGCAGCCCCTGCGTCTCAGCCGATTCCTTCTCCACAACCCGATAACGGCGGTAGCTCTGCACCAGTTTCTCGATCCCTGCTCGCTCGCGAGCCAACTTCGCTATTCGCTCGTGATCCATGACCACTTCGGGGTCGGCCATCAGTCTATTCAATTCTTCGTATCGTTCCTCGATCTTCGCCAGCTTGTCTAGCATCTTTTCACCTCATTGCTCGCGGCCGAACCGCCAGCTTTGGGATTGTAGCATCTCCTTGGCGAAAAGGCAAGCTGCCAGGCTCGCCACAGAGGCACAGAGGGCACGGAGATTCCTGATTTGTCTACTCGTGCTATTCGTGATGAATGTCCAGCCGTTGGGCAAAGCGCGTCCGGTAATGAAATGCAGAATGGTCACATCGGGAATTGCTGTTCATGGTTGAAGCGCTGTTGACGGATGGGGACAGATGTGGTAGGATGTGTGAGAGGAAGGGGCTCAGAAACAAGCCCTACCGGATTCCATCCAACACCAAGATGAGGAGGCTCAGAATGATCCGCTCAGAGGTAATCGAGTTCATCCAGCACGTCCAGTTTGG
>CAZPMV010000119.1:2694-9295 GCA_964587335.1 uncultured Anaerolineales bacterium | reverse complement strand
GCGCAAAGCGCCTCGCAGTTGCCAACTATGATGGCCTTGCCATTTCGGCGCGCTATCAGCGTTCCGTTTGGCACGGTCACGCAATACACCATCCCAGAGTAGGCGACGTTTCTGAAAATCGGAGCGTTGTCCGCTCGACGCAACGAGGCGGCAGGCGTCCGAATTTCAGAGACGTGATACTGGTCGACTGTGTTGGGCGAGGTCCGTCCGTTGATGGAGTAAGGCTTGGCATCGCGTCGGATGATATTTGCGCTCCGTCCGGCCTTGATAAAAAGCTCCTGCATATCGTCAGCCAGCTTGGCGCTGACCGTCGCATAGGCACGATACCCGTTCTGAACCCACCCATCGCCTAGGATGGCGGCATCAAGGAACCGGTCGATCAGGTCGCTGCTCGCACGTCGGATAAAACCCGGAACGCGCCTGGAGTAGCAACGACCATCCTCGCCTGCGCAGTCAGCCAATGCCGCCGCGATCTGCCGCGATGAAATGACGAACTGTCGCCCACCATGGATGCTATATTCGAGACCCATCCGATCAAGCAGAGCCGCAATGCGGTCTGCCTTTTCACCAGGGCCCTGCGAGATAACAACCCTGGCATAGTTGCCTTGGTGGGTGGTATGCCCGCCGCAGATGTACCAGCCAAGAAACTCACACCAATCTCCGGCATTGAAAGATCGCTCTGGCTCACTCAACTCTCGCCAATTGGTCGCCTTGAGCAATAACTCAGGCAGGGTCACGACATCGTGTCGCTCACCTACCCAATTCGAGGACCGTTTGAGCGTGTGCCAAATGGTCAAATCCTTCGCCAAAGTTATGCGAGGGGTATTGTCCACAGGGTTCCTGCGCTGCGTCACCATCCGGTGGTTAGGCGTCACAAGAAGGTCCACTGCCCGACCTTTGATCTGGACCATCTCACCCGAATGCCAGCGCGAGACTGATTTGGTCGCGCCCTGATACTCGATCACATCGCTGTCCAGATTGACCGTTGCGAAGCGGCCCACGTAAGAAACCGCGTCCTCGACACGCATCCAGCCATCTTCGGTCAGAAGCTCGGTCTCGGGGTCGAAACAATCGAGGAAATGGTTGTTCCGGCTGCGCTTCACCCAGACCGGCTTGCCCTCCACGACCACCCGGGCCTCCGAGGTCAATTGCCTGCAATAATCTTCTGAGACCTGTTCGTGGACATAGAAAGCACCCGGCACGTCCATGGGCGTGCGGATGCGCGAGATCACCAGCGACTTGAAAAAGTCCGACGACAGCGTCACGAGGTCGATCGAGTAAAGCGCCCGCTTGCCGTCCGGTTTGACCTCGATCTTCGAGACCTTGTAGGGCGGGCTCTGGATATCCTTGCCCTTGGTCGGGGAGCACAGCCAGCTGTAGCGGCGGCAGAACTCGTAGACCTTGTGCTCGTTGCCTTGCTCCGGCTTGTCAGGCCGGAAGCCGCTGTCGATGAACACCTTTTCGATCTGCATACCGCCAATCGGCTGCAACATAAGATCGGCCAATGCGGACCAGACCTCATCGTCCTCGGTGGGGCCGTAGAGCTGGCCGTTGTCGACCATCCACGACGATCCCCGAGCCCCAAAAGCCCGGATCACATAGACAAGGCTGAACTTCTGCACGTCGACGCCCATCACCAGCCGCAGGCCGCCCAAAGGGACCTGCCCAGGCTGATACGGCAGCCGCCGCTCCATGATTTCCTGCCATTCCGGCACATCGCCCGAGGCGGTCATGGCGTAGCACTCGCCGAAGCTGGCGTTCATCGCCGTCTGGATGCGGTCGTGATCGCCCGATTGCAGCGCTGTCAGATAGGTCTCTGCCCGCTGGCCCCATGACACGAAGGGCGAGCACAGGCCCGAGGTCCACATCGACAGGGTCGAGTTGTCCTCTGGCGCACCTGTTACGTGCGGGGCGTCGTTGCGCAGCTCCACACTCTGCCCAGGTGCCACCATTGCACCCCGAGCATTCATCCATGCCTTGTCCTCTTCTGTGTGGATCCCGCCACAGCGAGGGCAGAACAGCGAAGCCGATCGCTTGGCCACCGAAGGTGTCGCCCGGTCCGGCCAGTGCAGCTGCTTGAAGCGCGGGATGAAGTATTCCGAGCAGTGCTTGCACGGCCACGCCCAGTGATGCCGCGTGCCCTCCTGAAACAGCTTCCAGATCGGGCTTTCCAAATCAGCCGGTTCGGATCGCGACCAAAACTCAAGCCCGCTATCATCGTTCAACTCGATTTCCACAAGACCTCTCGCTGGTGTGCTGGTGATCGCGGTCACGAAGTCGGCGTAAGTTTCCCCGCGTGCCTCGACGAGACCCAGCACGTCGCCTTGGCCCCTGACGTTCGCCATCATCTCGTCAAACTCGTCGATCAGGGCGAGTGCGGCCGGGTCTGATTTCAGGGCCGAGGACGAACCTGCATGCGCAAGGCGAACGCGAACGCCAGCCACATGCTTGAGGGTCTTTTTCATGCGCCGCCCGCGCATGACCTTGTTCTTCAGGCTCTCGGCCTCATCAAGCAGACCCATCAGGCGGGGCTCGAATTGGTCCGTGAGAAACTCTTTGGTCGGGCCGACGTAGATGATCGGCGCTGGACGCTGGTCAAGCCGTGCCCCGATAATGTCGAGCATGCTGTCGGTCTTGCCCGACTGCGCCGAGGTCACAGCCACGATGCGGCGATAACCACCCCGATGAACCGCCGAGGACCACGGGATCATATACGGCGTCAGCCATGGGTCACGCGGGCCTGGGATGCCCGCCGTCTCCGGATAGACGCGGTTGTCGGCGGCCCAGTCCGCCGGATCACGCTTCTGGCTCGGCCGCAACAGCTCCTTCACCAGACGCGAGAGCCTGCTCTGCTTCGCTGGTCCGCCGAGAAAGTCGTTCGAGTGCGCCATCTATTTCCTGCTCAAGCCTGCGGCGCTCCTGCATGTCGCGCGTGAACCGAGCGGCAAGGCCTTGAAGCTCAGCCCGGAAAGCAGAGGTCCAGTCAGCGATTTCTGCCCGCGCATCTTCGATCGGGATCAGCTCCCGGCTGCGCTCCTTGATCCGCAGCTCAATCTCCCTGGTCCGCGCGTCTGTTGCGCGGTTTGCTGCTGCCGCCTTGTTACTCTTTGCCTGCAGGTCCTCATAATAGGCGATCACACCGCGAATAATCGCCACCAGTGTGTATTTGCCGTGTGCCTCTTTGACGATGTAGCCGCCCTTGGCCAGCATCTGCACCCACGGCACACTGCGATTGCACAGCGCTGCCGCCTGCGTGACGGTGAGAACGTTGCCTCTTTGTTTTTCGCCCTCATTAGCCATTCACTTAAGTCCCTGTTTTAAAGTCTATTTCTCTTGATAGGCATGGGCGCAAGAGCGAATGTGATTATACGAAACGACGCAGCATTCACAGGGATAAGCCAATGACCCGCATCACCTACACCGACCTCGCCGCCGACAACTTCAACGCCGACACATTCCGCGCTTACATGGCCCACGAACACGGCCAAGACCTCGAGTTTGGCATGACGCTACGCCAATTTGGCCGCGCGATCGCCGACGCAAAACACCTTGCAAAGCGGATGGGACGCCCACTGACAGATGAGACGATCGACCAAATCTGGGCAACCGCCCGCGCCGACCGCGCAATCATCGACCTGACCGCATAAGCCAAAACAGCCCTGGAGAACGAACATGACCATCGCAACAACATCCGACACCACGCGCATTCTGATCGGGCACAACAACCTGATCCAGCTGATGACCCCCGAAACCTTGCAGCGCCACCTTGGTGACAAAAACCTGAACGCCGAGGTCTTTCCGATGGCCGGCAGGGTTGGGATCGACTGTTTGCTCATCGAGCTGCCAGAGGTCGTCGCACTTCTGAAAGAAATCGGCATCCTTTAAGCTTCAGACGCCACCAACCAGCCTCAGCCATACGCCCAGGTTATTACTCACAAAGCAATGATATTGCTCATTATTGTCTACACTACAAGCGGCAGAAAAGCGAATGTGATTACACAAACAGCGACACACCCAGCCACGGAGCCCGCGCCATGACCAACACGATCCACACTCCCAAGGACCAGATGCCCGAGACGATCGACGGCCCAGACGGTCGCACATACTACCGCACGCGTTTCACCGGCGAGACCCTCAGCGCATGCTCCTTTGGCGCGGGGCACACAAGCTTTGAGTACTGGGGTTTTGTGGACGGCTACGAAGAAGACAGCTTTCGCCTGCACGCGATCACCGCAACCCAATTCTGGCTCGACTGAGCAACACCAACCACGGAGCGCGCACCATGAAACGCACAGCAACCGACAACACCGCAGCCCTGAACGCTTTCATATCAAAGAAAACGCAGATCGATGCGATGTTGGCCCGCTTGCAGGCACTGAGCGATGATCACTTCCATAAACACCCCGACAAAATCCACTGGGGCCACGTCGGCACCCTCGAGCATTACGCCAGCCTTTTGAAGCGCATCACCGACAGCGCTTTTGGCGAGGGCGAACACGCGGAATAATCCACAGGCTCGGCGCAGCGCACGGCCCGCCAAATGGTGGGCTTCACCCGGTAGGAGGCGGCGTATCCTGCGTTGCCCACACACCGGAGACCAGCATGACCCAACTTTCCGACACCCAAACAATCATTCTGTCGCGCGCCGCCCAAAACACGGACCGCGTCGCCCTGCCACTGCCCGAAAGCCTGCGTGGTGGAGCCGCCGCCAAGGTGGTCAGCACCATGATCGCAAAAGGCCTGATCGAAGAGGTCGACGCGGACATGCGCAAAGGCGAGCCCCTCTGGCGCGAAACCGGCGATGGCCACGGCGTCACGCTGGTTGCCACTGATGCAGGGCTTGCCGCGATTGGCATCGAGACTGAGGACGCGAGCACGGTGTCTGCGGGCGCATCTGACGCGCCAACCGACAGGCCCACGCCGGACAACTTATCCGAGACTGAGGCCTCGCCCAAGGCACACACGCCGCGTAAGGGCACCAAGCAGGCCACGCTGATCGACATGCTGTCCCGTCCTGAGGGCGCCACGATTGACGAGATCGTGACTGCCACTCAATGGCAAAAGCACACCGCTCGTGGGGCTATGTCCGGCGCGCTTAAAAAGCGCCTTGGCCTGACCATCACCTCCGAGAAAATGGAGCGTGGCCGGGTCTACCGTATCGCCTGACCGCCTGCCTCAAGCAGCATCTTCCTCCGGCTCGCCATCAAGGCGGGCCGTGATCGTTTCAGCGAAGGTCGCACCCGACCCTTCCAGCACCCCCGTCTCGCCGCTGAAGTCCTGCCAGCGCTGGACGGCCACATCGATGTAGGCTGGGTTCAACTCGATCCCCAAGCAGGCGCGCCCTGACATCTCAGCCGCGATCAAAGTGGTGCCGGATCCCATGAACGGCTCATAGACCGCCTGTCCGGGGCTCGAGTTATTCTCGATCGGGCGGCGCATGCATTCCACCGGCTTTTGCGTACCGTGGACAGTGGCGACATCCTGGTCCTTGCCGGAGATATGCCACAGCGTGGTTTGCTTGCGATCCCCGGCCCAGTGGCCCTTGCGGGACTTTTTAACAAAATATGCGCAAGGCTCATGTTGCCAGTGATAATCACCCCGGCTCAGCACCAGCCGCTCCTTGGCCCAGATTATCTGGGACCGCATGGCAAAGCCGCAGGCCTCCAGGCTTTCGATCACCTCGCGGGCATGCAACGCGCCATGCCAGACATAGGCGACGTCGCCCGGAAATAGCGCCCAGGCCTCGCGCCAATCGGCCCGATCATCGTTCAGCACCTTGCCGGTGCGTTTGGTCTTGGCCGCCCCTACCTGGTTGCGCCAGCTCGGGTCGTACTCAACACCGTAGGGTGGATCTGTACACATCAGCAGGGGAACCACGCCATTCAGCACCTTCTCGACATCCGTGGCCACCGTGCTGTCGCCGCAAAGCAGCCGGTGCTTGCCGAGGACCCAAACATCCCCTGGCCGTGTTACCGGAACCTCTGGCACCTCCGGCACGTCATCGGGGTCCGTCAGTCCACCCGTCGCCTCCAATAGCGCATCAGGCAACAAGCCCTGCAGTTCGTCATCGGTAAAACCAAACATATCCAAGTCGGCGCCAAGGCCCAGCTCGCGCAGCTCGTCCCACTCGACCTGCAGCATCTCCGGGTCCCATTCAGACGTCTCGGCAAGCCGGTTGTCAGCAAGCGTGTAGAGGCGGCGGTCCTCGTCCGACCAGCCCCGCGCAATCATCACCGGGACCTCATCCATTCCCAGCTGCAGAGCGGCCATCAACCGGCCGTGGCCTGCAATGATCGTGCCGTTCTCTGCAACCAGCATCGGCATCGTGAAACCGAACCGCTCCATCGATGCAGCGATCTGGTCAACCTGCTCCGGCGGGTGCGTCCTGGCGTTCTTGACGTAGGGCGCGAGGTCCGCGACCGGCCACATCTCGATCTTTGAGGCGGGCCACCGGGTGGCGTCAAGGCGGCTGGTGGTGGGCTCTAGGCTGGGGGGCAAGGTCTCACTCCATCAAGGCTGGGGCAGCGCAAGATACCCAATAAAAGCTGGGTATGCGGGGCGGATCGGGGGGAGGCAAAACATAACGTAATGGGTTTTTGAA
>CAZPMV010000119.1:0-2594 GCA_964587335.1 uncultured Anaerolineales bacterium | reverse complement strand
CGCTTGGTCTCGTGCTGGACCATCTCCTTCGGGATCGCGGGGCCGAACATCTTCTTGATCGGAAAGCGTGCTGCGGTCTCGCGGACGAAGGCGTTGTTGCCAAGGCTGCCAATAAGGAAGGCGCCCTCGAAGCGTTGGAAGCGGCCCCATGGCTTTGCGCGCACACCGTAGCGGAACTGCCGGGGCGCGAAGTGGGAGAGCCCGAGGTGATCGCCGCGCGCCTCGATCGTGTAGACGAGGTTGGAAAAGGTCGACCGGAAGGATCGGGTCTCGCGGTTGATGAGTGCGACCTTGGCGCCTGTCTGTTGGCGCAGGGCCCGGCGGACTGCGGTGCGCACCTTGTCGCCCTCGCTGTTGAGGGCGCGATTGAAGGCGCGCGTTGCCGCCTGTTCACCGACGCGCTGGACTGCTGCCTCGAAGTGGATGCGGGTTTGGTCGAGGTCGCGGATGATCACATTCACGATGCCACCCCCCTGCCCGAGCCTATTTTGCTGGGTGAATTTCGATGCTGCGATGTTTGGGTTTTTTCTGGCTGCAGGCGCTATTGGCCGCCGCACACGAGGAATAGCCGATTTTGACCGTGTCGGTCAAAGGATGCGTTCGCGATCCTAGCAAACGTCCAGCATGCAGAATTCAGCAAATGCTGAAGAAAACATGAGGGTTTAAGCATGCGGTGGGCAATTGCAGCATCTTAACATTTGCGATGTCACAAACCGATCCATCTCGAATGCTGGATTGCCGATCTGGTGGTGGGCAGCGCTGGTCATACTCGACGTCCTGCCGAGGATACACATGGACCGGCAGGCTCGGCAGGCTGTCGCCGTCGCGGCAGTGGTCAATGCCACAGCCACCATCGGCCTTGCTTATGAATGGCGCTTCGTGGCGATCTCGCCACCGCAGGCAAAGTATCCGGCCCCATCAACCCAGTTGTCCGCGTGCCCAGGATTGTGCCACGCCCTGATCGATTTGAGGTCGGACAGCATTATCGACACCTGATGCGGGGCAATCACCACACCCAGCCGAGCGCCCCACACGCGCCCCAGCTCTGCAAAGCTGTCCTCCGCATCGCCATTCATGGCGGCCCGATCTTGGGTGACGTATTCCGTGGCGGTGGCAAGGATTTCTGCGCGCTTCATCGGTTTGTCCCGTCGGTTTCAGTGTTCCACTCGAGAATACGCTTGATGCGCTTGCCCCTTTCTATCAGCTCATAGGCAAAGTCGGGATCGACCTTGCGATCGGTCTCGATCAGGTCGATCAGCTCGTCGACGACATGACATGCACGGCGGGATGCCCAGCGAGCATCGGCCGCGTCCTCGGGATCGCCGAGCCACGCGATATTGAGCATCCCTGCCGCCTCACGGTTGGCGATCTTCATCTGCTTGAGCGCCTTCCACTCCGCTTCAAGCCGGGGCGGCACGTCGCAGCCGCGTTTTGCGATATTGGCGAGCCGCTGCAGGCGGGGGTTGTCGGCCGCAAACCGCTCGCGCGCACGCGCGTCCCGGGCAGCTGCAAAGTCAGGGTCGTTGTTGAGGCGCTGCATGTTGTCCCTGCGCTTTTTGCTCATGGCCGGAAGCCCTCCCCATCAAGGCGTTGCGATATGTGTGACAGTGCCCGGTCGCGCATCCGGTAGGCATGGCGACGGGTCAGTGCGAAGCCGCGGCGCTCCAGCGCGGCACCGAAGTTACCCCTGTAGACCCGGCACCGCAGCCAGAGGTTCAGGATCACGGCGTCCCCGGGGCGATCGCCAGCAAGGTACAACCGGCACCAATCAAGGACCCAGATCATCTCATCGACGCGCTTTGGCGAAAGCGGGATGCGCAGCACCCTGCTGGCTTCGTCCACCCCTTCGGCCTTTTCCGGAATGCCCCAGCCTTCGGCGAGGTGGTCCGCAAGCGTTGGCTCAAATTTTGGCATCATGGAGCGCAAAGGTGCCGGACCCGTCGGGCCGGCGTTGTAGCGCGCCCAGCGGACCGCCTCGATCATCCGGTCGCGGACCAGCTCTGGCGTCCATGTCGGCTGCTCAATCTGGCGCAGGTCAATCTTTGGCATCCAAGCGCCTCCCATAGAGCCGGTTGGCGATATTGGTCACCGCCTGCCGGTCCCAATCACTGACCAAATCATCAACCGGGATCATGGCGATGCCGCGCTCGCGCCAGGCCTTTCCGCTCTGTTCGCGGACCTGCCGCTGCCGACGTTCGGCCTCAAACTCGCTGGGGCCTTTGTGGTAGATGCTTGAGACCAGCCTTGTCATGGCGCGCCCTCTGGCGAGATCGGGCCTTGCACTTTCGCGCTGCCCAAAACCACGCCCGAATCTGCGCGCCCCATTTTGGCCATGGCATCGGCCTGCACGGCGTTTCGGATGACGTCGCCGATTTTTGCAAAGTTGGCGCAAATTGCGGTGACTGCGTATCTGCTCATTTCCTGATTTCCTCGCGTATCTCTCTACTTCTAATGTTGCTCTCTAAGTCTCTGCTCATTGGTGAGCCTGTTGTGAATGGGCATAGGACGACCAGCCCCGGCCGAAGCCGGTGGTCGTCCCTATGCCCGCACGATCTTGACCTGCTCATCGGAGCCGCCCGCCGCTTAGGGCCCAA
>CAZPMV010000118.1:0-9353 GCA_964587335.1 uncultured Anaerolineales bacterium | reverse complement strand
GATGAGGTTATCATCGTGGATGGCGGTTCCAGCGATGACACGGTGCAGATCATTGGAAGCTACGCTGACCGCTTGCCGCTGCGTGTCCTGGTTGAGCCGGGATGCAATATCAGCCAGGGCCGCAATCGGGCCATCGAGGCAGCAACTGGCGAGATCATCGCCTCTACCGACGCCGGTGTGCGCCTGGCGCCCGAGTGGCTGGAGGAGTTGACGCAACCCTTTGTAGCATCGGACCCGCCAGCGGTGGTGTCTGGCTTCTTTCTCCCAGACCCCCATACTCTCTTCGAACTTGCATTAGGAGCGACCATCCTTCCGATCCATGCCGACGTTGACGCCCACAGGTTCCTCCCCTCCAGTCGCTCCGTGGCTTTCACCCGTCTGGCCTGGCAAGCAGCAGGGGGGTATCCAACGTGGCTCGACTACTGCGAGGACCTGATCTTCGACTTCAACCTTCGAGCACGGTGCGGCCCCTTCGCCTGGGCACCCAAGGCTGTCGCCCATTTCCGTCCTCGCTCTACGCTGCGGGGTTTCTTCCGGCAGTACTACCACTACGCCCGCGGTGATGGCAAGGCCGACCTGTGGCGCAGGCGTCACGCAGTGCGCTACGCGACCTACCTCATCATGTTGCCCAGTTTGCTGTTCCTGAGTCTCTGGCATCGCCCTGCCTGGTTGCTGCTCCTGCCGGTGGGTGGTATCGCTTACTGCTGGACACCGTGGCGGCGGCTGCGCGGCATGTGGGGTGACCTCAACTGGTTGCAGCGAATGCAAGCCGCGGCCCTGGCGCCGCTCATCCGCGTCGTGGGCGACGTGGCCAAGATGATTGGCTACCCTGTCGGTTGGGTGTGGCGGCTACGCAACTGGGCGCGGCCGGAAATCCATTGGCGCTCAAGCGACGAACGATGAACGACCGATGACGAAAGCGCCTCCTTCCTCCTTCGTCGTTCGTCCAACGGCCCTCAAGACATGGAAGGCCATGGACGCTGATCTGGTCAACAGGCTGATCAGCCTTAATCGAGACTTCTACACCACCTTCGCAGATGGGTTCTCCGCTACTCGCACTGCTCCCTGGGTAGGCTTCGCTGGCCTTCTCCCCTATCTCCCCGATCATTGCCGCGTTCTGGACATCGGCTGCGGCAACGGACGTTTGGCCCACTTCCTGGATGGGGAACGACGGAGCATTACCTACCTCGGCCTTGATTTCAGCCCGCGGCTACTGGACCTGGCGCTGCAGGCGACAGAAGGGCTGACCAATGTGGCTGCCGAGTTCCGTCTGGCCGACATCACCCGTCCGGACTGGACGGAAGCAGTGCCGGGACAGCACTTCGACGGTGTGCTGGGTCTGGCCGTGCTGCAGCACATCCCCAGCTTCGAACTGCGCTTGGGCATCGTGCGCCAGGCGGCCGCACTGTTGCGCCCAGGGGGTGTCTTGGCCATGTCCAACTGGCAGTTCACGAGCAGCGAACGACTGGCGAAGAAGATTGTGCCGTGGTCTGAGGTGGGCATTGACCCGCGGGGCCTTGAGGAGGGGGACTATCTTCTCGACTGGCGGCGCGGGCGAGTGGGATACCGCTATTGCCACCTGGTGGAGGAGGAAGAGGTGGGCGCGCTAGCGGCCGGGGCCGGGCTGGAGGTGGTGCAGACCTTCCGTGCCGACGGGCGGGAGGGGAACCTCAACCTGTATGCCGTACTGTCGCGGCCGTCTGCCCAGTGATTGACCGAGGGTGTGCGGGTTGGAAGTGTTTGCTCAGAGAGCCGATCTGTGGTAGAATTCTACATGTGTGGAGAGAGCTGACAGCTTCTGCCCATCAAGAGCATGGCAAAGCAACAAGCATCTGAGTTCGATGTCGAACTTGCCTACGAGATCCTGCGGCAGATCCGTTGGTCGACACAAACCATCAAGCAGCGCTTTCAGCATATCTCATCCAGTGCAGCGTCTACATTGTGTTTGTGACCGGGTACTCGGACGAAGCTGTGAAGTCGCGAGCACGGGAGCTGCAACCCGCGGCGTACTTGGTCAGGCCGATTACACCGGATCATGTGAAATCGGTGAGCGCTGCGCTCTTTGACGGAGATGATCAAGTTTCGCAGTGATCAGAGTGGGCGTGGTTTCGATATGTCTGGAACGAACCCTCAAGCTCTTCAAGTGTCCTGCGTGCAGATGCACTGGGCCAAGCCTCTTGAATTCAACCTGCAAAGAACACTCCATTACATCACAGCGGCAGCAGAAGATGGCAGTCGGGTTGTCCTGTTTCCCGAAGCCAATCTGACCAGCTATTACTTCCCGTATGTCGTGGGACTATCCCCACAGGTTGTGCAGGCAGCGCTCGACAGGGCATGTGAGGCGGCAGCAGAGCATAATATGTGGGTCATTGTGGGCTCCATCCAGAAAACGCCTGATCGGTTCTTGAATCTGGCTCACGTGATTGACCCTAAGGGTGCCATTGTGCATGAATATGCCAAGGTGAACCTGGCAGGGCGGGATGAGAAGAAGTACTGCCAAGCTGGGGACAAGCTGTCTCTGTTCGCCATAGATGGGGTTCTGTGTACGCTGGTCATTTGTCGCGACGGCAGGCATCCGGAGTTGTACCGAATCCCAGCCATGGCTGGTGCTCAAGTGCTGTTTCAACCTTCATGCAGTTCCGACGAGATTGAGGCGGTGGCCTGGAAGCGGGTTTCGGGGCGTGCTCAGCAGCCTGTGGGGCCGCAGACGAGGATATTCCACTGCGTTGCCAACACGGTTGGGCAATCACCAGATGGGAAACAGACATCGAGTGGGTGGTCATACATTCGAGAGCCAAGCGGATTGCCGTTGTCGGAAGCGGGGTACTATCAAGAGGAGATGATAACGGCCGTCTTGGACTTGAGTCGCGCTGACCGGTCGTATGTGCTCGACAGCATGAGGAATCCACCGTTTCTGAGCAAGTACTGGCAGCAGATGATTGAGGAGATGAAGGGAAGGGTGGACATGAAGCCCATTGCGCGGCGCTTCTAGCTGGTTGGTACGAGCCACGGAGGATATTGTGCAAGGAAGAGCATCTGGCGAAGTCGAGTCTGGTAGACGACGCTTGAGGGCCTGGCTGGAGCAGTACCACAATGCCGTGATGATTCATCAAGCCGAATCGTTGCCGCTACGCCGGGATATGGTGACGTTGCTGTCGTTTGTGCGCGATAACAAGGTCGTCGGCACACAAAGCACGGGAAACATGCCGTTGAAAGCGGTGCGCGAGGTGACGGCACGATTTGTCAAGCCTCCCGAACTGGACACCAGCATAGGGGACCGCGTCTACCGGCTGCGTAGTGAAGCCGATGTGTGGCCGCTATACTTCCTCCACATCCTGGCTGAGGTGGGTGGCCTGCTGGCAATAGCCCCAGCGCGGCGTTGGCGGCTTGCATCGGAGGGGGAAAAGCTCCTTGGTATGGACCCGCTGCTTCAGGTGTCGTTCCTGCTGACAGTCTGGTGGCAGCAGGTGAATTGGCTGGTAGCATATCCTTTTGGAGGTATGGGGGATGCTTTGCCGTCCTCCTTCGAGCGAATCACGCTTGCCCACTTGCGCTCCAACCCGGTGGGGACCTATACTGCCTTCGAAGCATTCGCAGATGGGTTGATTGAGAGCACGGAGTTGACGTGGACTGCGCCGGATATCAGTTCTGCTACTATGCTGTTGCGCGGTTCGATCGCAAGAATGGTCATTCGCATCTTGGCAGCTTTTGGTGCGGCAGAACGCCAGTATCGAGAGGAGCCCTTGGGCAAGGGTACTATGTCAGTACTTGACACCTTTGAGATCACGCCGTTCGGCAAGGCGCTGCTGGATGCCGTCGCAATAGTGACATGAAGGTGCTACGTGGTGTTGGATTCTTCATTAGCACGATGGTGCTCTATCTCGGCGTACCTCTGCTGGGCTGGGGACTTGACGATCTCCGGGGGTTCTTCTTTCTCAACCAGAGATTGGGATATGCTCTGTTCGTACTGGCGCTCGGTCTTGCAGTTGGGTATCAAGCCATCGATGTACCAGAAGGCATTCGAGGTAGCAAAGGGCAAGAAGGCAAGCTCGTTGCCCGTCAGAGCATCATACGTGTTGTGGCTGTTCTTCTACTGCTTGGTGGGCTCATGTTCCTGCCCTTCGCCGACCGTCGCAGTATTGGGGTGCTGATTGACAATCAGGCAACTCGTTGGGCTGGTCTTGTTCTCTTTGGCCTTGGGAGCGGACTGGTATTCTGGTCGGGTATCGCTCTGGGGAGGCTGTACAGTGCGGAAGCAACTATCCAGGAGAACCATCATCTGGTCACAAGTGGCCTGTACCGATATGCCCGTCATCCCCGCTATCTTGGCGCTGTCCTCCTCGCCTTTGGCTTGTCTCTTACTTTTCGCTCCTGGATCGGTCTTGTCTTGAGTTCTGCCTTCATTGGCCTCATCCTGCTACGGATCAGAGACGAAGAGGCGTTGATGCGCAAGGAGTTCGGACAAGAGTGGGATGTGTACTGCGAGCATTCATGGCGCGTGATTCCTTTTCTGTACTAGCGGAAGCCCAACCACAATACAGTTCCGTTAGGAAGGAGTTGAACTCCCGACCTCGGCAGTGCAACTGCCTCAGAACGGCTTATCTGAACCGTATTGGGTCTAGCCACTCCCTGCAGGGGCCCGGGGCGGAGCGTTGTTTTGGAGTCGAGTGAACCAAGCCCCGGCCGTTCAGTTGGCAGTTGCTAGCCTGTGTTTTTCTCTCGAATCTCTGAACCTCCCCGAAGAACGCGCTTCCTCGTCTCTTTCGGCTCCTCGGTCGGGGCCTGAACGCTTGCACAATCCGCTCCATCGGCTCAATCCGCTGACTGCTGCGTCAGGTAGACGCCGAGGAGAACCAGCGCCCCGCCGACGGCGGCGGCCGGTGGCATCGGCTCGTTCAGGATGGCCACGGCCAGCAGCGTGGAGACGACGGGGATTACGAGTATGAAGGCGCCCGCTCGAGCCGCGTCCATGTACTGCAGAATCCGCCACCACCAGAAGTTAGCCAGAGCCCCCGAGCCCAGCCCCAGAGTCAGCACAGCGGCCCACACTGTTGCCGAACGAGGCAAGACCAGTCCCTCCCATGCCGCCCCGGGCAGCAGGAACAGCGTGCCGAAGGCCGCAGCCAGCCCTGTGACCACCGCGGGCGGATAGCGGGCCACGAACCGCTTGCCGTAGACCGTGTAGACGGCTGCGCACAGAGCCGCCAGCAGCGTCAGCCCATCCCCCAGCAGATGTCCCTCCTCCAGGGTGAAGCTGCCGTTGGGCAGACCCAGCAGCGTGGCGCCGGCGAAGGATAGAACGATGCCCACGATGGCCATGCGCCCCAGCCGCTCACCCAGCCAGAGCACGCTGAGCACGGCGATGAATACCGTGCAGAAGTTGATGAGCAGGCCGACGTTGACGGCGGTGGTGTAGCGCAGCGCCAGATTCTGGAAGGAGTAGAAGGCGCTGATGCCCACCAGGCCCAGGAGGGCGAAGGGGAGGAAATCCTGCCGCAGTGCCCGCTGCACGATGGGCGTTTGCCCCTGCAACGGAAGGAAAACGACGAAGGCCAGCGTGGCGATCAGCCAGCGGGTGAAGGCGATGGTCAAGGGACCCAGTTCGGCCAGAGCGATCTTGGTCAGCACGAAGCTGGAGCCCCACAGGAACGCGACTAGCAGGGGCAGCAGGATGGTGCGGAGGCGGCGCATGAGAGGGTTCTATCAGTTGGCGATCTGCTCGCCGTGCAACTTGAGGGAAATGACCTGGGAGACGCTGTCGGCCCCCATAGAAACACCGTAGATGGTGTCGGCGGCCTCGATGGTGCCGCGGTTGTGCGTGATGATGACGAATTGGGTGTTTGTGGAAAGCTCCTTGAGCAGAGTTTGGAACCGGCCGACGTTGGCTTCATCCAGCATAGCATCTACCTCGTCGAGCACGCAGAACGGAGGCGGGCTGACCCTGAGGATGGCAAAGATCAGAGCCATGGCGGTTAGCGAGCGCTCTCCACCGGAGAGGAGCGCCAGGCCTTGCGCCCGCTTGCCTGGCGGGCGGGCGATGATCTCCACGCCAGTGTGCGTCAGATCGTCGGGCGCTGTCAGTTCAAGCCGTGCTGAGCCGCCGCCGAAAAGCGTGGTGAAGTACTGTTTGAACTGGTCGGCAATAGCAAGGAAAGTGCGCTCGAACTCCTGCTCCATTAACAGGTCAAGTTCAGCGATCACTTCGCGCAGCGATTGAGATGCCTGTTCCAGGTCTTCGATTTGGCCAGTGAGAAAACTGTGCCGTTCCAGTGCTTCCTCGTACTCTGCCGGCGCATTGGGGTTCACCCGGCCCAGTTGCCTCCCCATGCGACGCAATCGGCGGATATCGGCTTCCACTTCCTGCGGTAGCTTCTGCACAGTCGGCAGCTTCTCGGCTGGCATGCGGAGGGGGAGGAGGGGCTGAAGGAAGGTGAGCGTTTCGACGCCTCTTAGCTTCATAGGCCCCAGATCGGCATCGATATCCCTGTGCAGTGTCAGAAGCTCGTGTTGCTGGTGCTCAACGGCCAGCGACAGCTTGCTGGCTCGAACCTCCTCTTGCCGTAACCTCTTTTGAAGCGACCGCTCCCTGCTTTCCAGCGCTGCCTGCTCCGCCGCCAGTAGTTCCAGGTCTGCCTCAGTCGGTTCGATGAGCGCTGTGAATTCCTGGAGTTGCGCTGTCAGTGCCTCCGCTTCGGCCTGGTGTGCGGCGATCTCCGATTCCAGTTGTGCCTGCTGGCTGCTCAGTTCTGCGCTGCGGGCCTCCTTGCCCTGGATCTGCTCCACGACCTGAGCCAGAGCTTCTCGCTGTCCTTCAAGCACGGCGACCACGCCGTTTCGCTGACTTTCGCATAGCGAGAGCTCCGCTTTCAGGGAGGCCAGCCGCGCCTGTGAGGCCGAAGCGTCGAGTTCGGAGAGGACTTCCTGCGCAGCAGCCAGGGTTGCGCGATCCCCCGATAGGCGCTCCTGCAACTGCTCCGTGTCGGCGGATAGAATGGTCGTGTTTTCGCGTAGTCGCGTGAGCTCCGATTCAGTCTGAGTGAGAAGGTCCCGGTACCAGGCTTCCCGCTGGCGGGCCAGATCCAGTGGCCGCCGAGCCTCTGCCTGCCGGGCAAGTTGGCGTTCCATGTCTTTGGTCAGCGACTGGATGGTGGCCGCACTCTTCGCAAGTCCGTTCTGGCTGAGCTCTGCCTTTTCTTGTGCTCGCGCCAGCGCTGTTTTGG
This sequence comes from uncultured Anaerolineales bacterium, assembly GCA_964587335.1. GTDB lineage: Bacteria > Chloroflexota > Anaerolineae > UBA3071 > UBA3071 > UBA3071. Next base: position 2,133 of record CAZPMV010000118.1, on the reverse strand, counting down.
CTTTCTTGACGTCCCCTGCGGCTTCCTGCAGCCGCACTGGCAGTTCCCGCCGCTCCCGCTCGCGCGCCAGGACGCTGCCCCCGCTGCCTCTGCCGCCGCTCATGCGACCGTCACTGCGCACCATCTCCCCGCTCAGGGTAACGATCTGCAAGGGTGCAGGCTTGGCTTCCTGTTGGCTGAAGACCCGATGGGCTGTGAGGAGGTCTTCGACGATGAGGGTTTGCCCCAGCAGCAGTTCCACAGCGGGCTGTACTCGCTCGTCGGCCTCAACGAGGTCGCTGGCCACTCCTCGGACGCCGCGTCCGGTCGGGGCAGTGATGGCCGGAGGCGGTCGCAGACTATCCAGGGGCAGGAAGGTGGCGCGGCCTGCTCCCTCTCGCTTGAGCCAAGCGATGGCATCCTCGGCGTCGGACCTGCTCTCGACCACCAGGTCTTGCAGTCGGCTGCCTAGCGAGGCCTCCACCGCTCGTTCCAACTGCGCCGGCACCCGCAGACACTGCGCCACGGGGCCAATGATGCCCTTGGAGCGTCCCTGAAGCAACGCTTGCACGCCGGCAGCGTAGCCTTCACCTTCCTCGTGTAGCCGTGTCAGCAGATCCAGTCGGTCTCGAAGCCGTGTCTCCGCCCGCTCGGCGGCAGCCAATTGCTCTGCTGCCTCCTTCTGCTGGCGTTCGGCCCCTGCCAGGGCTTCCTCTTGCTGCTGCTGCTGCGTTTCCAGCTCAGCGATTCGCTTTTGGTGTGAGACGATCCCCTTGGAGATGGCCGCCAATTCTGCTGCCCATCGCTTGGCTTCAGCCAGTGCGTTGGAGTAGGCCTCTTCGTGCGAGATTCTCTCCTCCGTGAGCCGCTGACTCTGTGCCTCGATCTGTTGTCGCCGCTGTTCCTGCTCGGCCAGTCGGGCCACGCAGCCGAGAACGGTTTCCTGAAGCCGCTGGACCTCTTTCTGCTGTTGCTGGAAGGCCGACTGTTTGGCCTGGAAACTGCTCTGGGCCTCTGCTACTTCTGTCGCCTGCGCCCGCCAGCGCGCTTCGATGTCCGTAAGTTTGGCCTCTGTATCCGCCACGCGCTCCGCTTGAGCCTCACGGCGAGCCCGAAGACCGGCCAGTTCCCTTTCGAGGTCATCGATCCTCTGGCCCAGTTGCCGTCGCCTCTCCTGACGCACGGCCAGCTTCGTCTGGGCGGCCTCGGCCTGGCGATGCAGTTCGCCGCTCTGCCGATGCCACCGCACGAGTTCGCGGCGCAGGCTCGCCTGGCGTTCCTGCAAAGCGGTGATCAGCGTCTCTACTTCTGCTGCTTCGGCCTGCCTCTCCTCCAGCGCCTGACGGACTTGATCCTTTCTATCCTGCGCTTGCTGCAGTCCCTGCAGAGCCCTTTCCCAGCGGTAGCCGTGCCAGGTGCGCAGCAGGGTCCCCAGGTCAGCCTGCACCTGGGCGAACTCCCGCGCCCGCTGCGCCTGAGTTTCCAGGCGGCGCAGACGAGGGCTGATCTCGTTGACGATGTCGTGGACACGCAGGAGGTTGCCCTGGGTCTGCTCCAGCTTGCTGACCGCCTCGTCCCGCTTGTCCTTGTAGGCGGCGATGCCGGCGGCCTCTTCGAAGAGGGTGCGGCGCGCTTCTGGCCGCAGGCTGAGTGCCCGATCCACGAGACCCTGGCCGATCACGGTGTAGGTGCGCTGGCTGAGGCCCGTGGCGCCCAGCATTTCGAGGATGTCCCGCAACCGCACGCGAGTGTTGTTGAGGAGGTATTCATTCTCGCCCGAGCGGTAGGCGCGGCGGGCGATAGCCACTTCCTGGAACTCCGCAGGGAGCCAGCCGCTGGAATTGTCCAAGGTGAGGGTCACCGAGGCCATGCCTAGGCGAGAGCGCTGTTCGGAACCGTGGAAGATCATGTCCGCCGTCTGCCGGCCGCGCAGAGTGCGGAAGCTCTGCTCCCCCAGCGCCCAGCGGATGGCGTCGGCGATGTTGGACTTGCCGGAGCCGTTAGGGCCGATAATGGCGGTGATCCCTTCGTCGAAGAGGAATTCGGTCTTGGTGGCGAAGGTCTTGTAGCCTTGCACTTCCAGGCGCTTGAGCGTGGGCATGTCAGAAGTATAGCGGCATTTGGAGTGGTTGTCAATTCGGATCGAGTTCTCTT
>CAZPMV010000117.1:5699-9378 GCA_964587335.1 uncultured Anaerolineales bacterium | reverse complement strand
CACCCTCCCACGATGGGTTGCGACGCATGCATGATTGTGCTATACTGACCGCAGCGCCCGGCGCCCGCGACCGTAGCCGCTGCGCGGCAGGCCCGACTGCCAAGGCGCGGGCAGGCGGTGAAGGTGGGCGCAAACTCAACACGAAGGGAGAACAGGAGATGCAGAGTACTGCCGATCTGATGCGCAACGCCAGAAAAGCAGGTGTGGCGATTCCGGCTTTCAACGTGCCCTACTTGCCTATGGTCGAGCCCGTGATCCGGGCCGTGGTGGATGAGGATTCCTTTGCGCTGGTTGAGGCGGCGCTCTTGGACTGGACGAAGTTCGAGGGCAAGAGCGCCACCGCTGTGATGGAGGAGTTCCTGAAGTATCACGATCCCGATCATGTGCGGCTCCATCTCGATCACGTGCCGGTGATAGACGAGGAGAACGAGAGGGTGAGCTATCTTGCCGTCATTGCTGAGGCCATTGGATTGGGCTATCAGTCGGTGATGGTGGATGGCTCGCGCCTGGATCTGGAGGGGAACATCGCCGCCACCCGCATGGTGACTGAGCTGGCTCACGCGGCGGGCATCCCCTGCGAGGCGGAACTGGGCGCGGTGCTGGGGCACGAAGCAGGACCACTGCCTCCGTACGAGGAACTCTTTGAGTCCGGCTTGGGATTCACAGACGTCGGCGAGGCCAAGCGCTTTGTGCAGGAGACCGGCTGTGATTGGCTTTCTGTAGCCATCGGGAACATCCACGGGGCGGTTTCCGGTGCCCTGAAGGACAAGAAGAAGGTTGAGGCCAGGCTGGATCTCGACCACCTGGAGAAGCTGTATCAGGCGATCGGCATACCGCTGGTCCTGCACGGCGGATCGGGAGTGAAGCAGGAGCATGTGCTCGCCGGTATCAAGAAGGGCATCACCAAGGTGAATGTGGGCACGGAGATCCGGCAAGCATACGAGCAAGCTCTGAGGAAATCGGGCAGTGTGTCCGCCGCCCAGGATGCGGTCTACGCACGCACGGCCTGGGTCATACGTGACTATTTTGGCATCTCTGGAGACAGGGAGCTAGTGACCGGCTAGGCTCTGGGCAGGTAGGGGAAACTGCCCCACAGTCGCAAGGAAGATGAAACCCATCGGGAGGAACAGTTCATGAGCAAGACAACATTCGGCGTCCTCGTCGGTAACCGGGGCTTCTTTCCCGACCACCTCTGCGAGAGCGGTCGGGCGGAGATTCTGCGCGTGCTGGAGGAGGAGGGGATCGGGGCAATCACCTTGAGCTCAGAGGACACCAAGTTCGGCTCGGTGGAGACGTGGGAGGATGCCAAGAAGTGCGCCGCGCTGTTCAAGCAGCACAACGAGGAGATCGACGGCGTGCTGGTCACGCTGCCCAACTTCGGCGATGAGCGGGCCGTGGCCGATACGCTGCGTTTGTCCGGGCTACGCGTGCCGGTGCTGGTTCACGCTTTCCCCGACAAGCCCGCCAGGATGTCGGTGGCGGATCGGCGTGACAGCTTCTGCGGCAAGATGTCCGCCTGCAACAGCCTGTGGCAATACGGCATCCCCTACTCCCTCACCACGCTGCATACCGTCTCGCCCGACGCAGAGAGTTTCCGAGATGACCTGCGCCGCTTCGCTGCCACCTGCCGGGTAGCACGTGGCCTGAGAGGAATCAAGATCGGCGTGCTGGGCGCCCGGCCAGCGGCCTTCATCACCGTACGCTACAGTGAGAAGCTGCTGGAGAGGGCTGGTATCAGCGTGGAAAGCCTGGACCTCTCGGAAGCCTTCGGGCAGGCCAATCGGCTGCGGTCCACCGATGGCGAGGTGCAGCGCAAGTTGGACGAGATCAAGGCCTACGTGCCCTCTCCGGGCGTCACCGAGGAGGCACTCCTGCGCATGGCCAAGTTCGGCCTGGTCATGGAACGCTGGATCGAGGCGAATGATCTCGTCGCCACCGCGGTGCAGTGCTGGACGTCCATCGAAGAGTACTTCGGCATCGTGCCCTGCGCGGTGATGAGCATGTTGAGCAATGCGCTCATGCCCAGCGCCTGCGAGACGGACATCACCGGCGCCATCGGCATGGTTGCCATGCGGCTGGCTTCCGGCAAGCCCAGCGCGTTGGTGGACTGGAATAACAACTACGGTGATGATCCCAACAAGGCAGTGGTCTTCCACTGCAGCAACCTGCCCAAGGATGTCTTCGCCGATGTGAAGATGGACTATCAGACGATCATCGCTGCCTCAGTGGGCAAAGATAACGCCTACGGCGCCATGATGGGCCGCATCAAGAGTGTGCCTTTCACCTATTGCCGCGTATCCACCGACGACACGCGTGGCGTCATCCGCGCCTACGTTGGCGAGGGCGCACTGACCGACGAACCATTGGAGACCTTTGGCGGCTACGGGGTGGTGCACATACTGGGTTTGCAGCGGTTGTTGCAGTACATCTGCGAGAATGGCTTTGAGCACCACGTGGCTCTCAATCTATCGCAGACGGCCGCTGCCGTTCACGAGGCGCTGAGCAAGTACCTGGGCTGGGAGGTGTACTGGCACAGGGCCAATGGCGTGTGAACCGTTTTGGGCTGAGCGGAGGCGACTCCATCGGCTCCCTTGGCTCCATCGGCTGACTGATGAGGGAGAGACTGGGAGGATAGAAACCAATGGAATACCGTGAACTGGGGCGAACGGGCTGGAAGGTGTCGGCCATCAGCTTCGGCGGCTGGGCCATCGGCAGCGAATGGGGCAAAGTGGACGATCGGGAGTCCCTTGCTGCGCTGCACCGCGCCGCTGATCTGGGGGTGAACTTCTTCGACACGGCGGACGTCTACGGCGGCGGGCGGAGCGAGCGACTGGTTGCCCGCTTTCTCAAAGAGCGCAAAGGGGAAAGAATCCACGTGGTCACCAAGGCTGGCCGCCGGTTGTCACCGCACACCGCCGAGGGCTACAATGCCCAGAACCTGACTGGTTTCGTGGAGGACAGTCTCAGGAACCTGGAGACTGACTGTCTCGACCTCGTGCAGTTGCACTGCCCGCCCACGGAGGTCTACTACCGGCCTGAGGTGTTCGGCGCCCTGGATGACCTGGTCGAGGCGGGCAAGATCCGCTACTACGGCGTCAGCGTGGAGAAGGTGGAGGAAGCGCTGAAGGCCATCGAGTATCCAGGCGTGCAGACGGTGCAGATCATCTTCAACATGTTCCGCCATCGCCCGGCTGGGCTGTTCTTCGGCGAGGCCAAGCGGCGGAAGGTGGGCGTCATCGCTCGTGTCCCTTTGGCCAGCGGCCTCCTGGCGGGCAAGATGACGCCTGAGACCACCTTCGCTTCGGACGATCACCGTGCCTTCAACCGTGAAGGGCAGGCTTTTGACCGAGGCGAGACCTTCTCGGGGGTGAGCTTTGAGACTGGCCTTCGGGCGGTCGAGGAACTGAGAGCGCTCCTGCCGCCGGAGGCGACGATGGCCCAGATGGCCCTGCGCTGGATTCTGATGTTCGATGCTGTAACCTGTGCTATCCCTGGCGCCAAGCGGCCGGCGCACGTAGAGGACAACGTCCGCGCTGCCGACCTGCCCCCCTTGTCCGATTCGACGATGGCGAAGGTGCGTGCGGTGTACGACCGCTACATCCGCGAGCAGGTGCACCAGCGCTGGTAAGGCCGTTTTCAGGAACAGCACGAATCCAAAAGAGCAGGCGGTGCTCACCTG
>CAZPMV010000117.1:4262-5599 GCA_964587335.1 uncultured Anaerolineales bacterium | reverse complement strand
ATACTTCGCCGCTGGGTGGTTGACACGCCGCAATTCTCTTACCACGGCCTCACGATCATAGGGTACTCGGCGATGCTGCACGTGGTAGCCGGCCTCATTGGCCTCCAGCATCACGTAACTCGCTCGCAGGTCGGGCGGAAAGGGGTTGCTCACACTGCCCGCGTTCAGCAAATGCACGCCATCTACGGTCAAGTCCATCGGCCAGTGCGTGTGACCCACACACAGCAGGTCCGCTTGGCTCTCGGCAGCCATAGACTGCAACTCCTCCTGACTCGTGCCCGGATGCATGCTCAGTCCATCGTCACGTCCAGGGGACGCGTGGACACATAGTACCCGTGTGCCATCAGGCAGCACGGTGCGGAACTCCAGCGGCAGCTCTGCCAACCATTCCATCCATCCTGACGCGGTGACCGCACCTTGCGTCCATGCAAAGCTGCTGGCGATCTCCACACAGGCTGGCCACAGGGCAGGATTGGCTTCGCATTCTTCCATTGCGACGGGGAGTCCGCCGGTGACCAGGAAGCGGTCTGTGTTGCCCCGAATCACCCTGGCTCCGGGTAACTGGTTCAGCCTTTCCAACACGCCGACCGGGTCGTGGCCTATGGCCACCAGATCACCCAGTATCCAGTAGGCATCAACGCCTCCCTGCTGCTGGATGTCCTCAAGCACGGCATCAAGGGCGATTGAGTTTCCGTGGATGTCTGAGAGCAATGCAATTCGCATCGTATTCCTCAGGGCAAACGCTTGTCCGCTCACGATTGCCGTGCGTACTCCGGCCGGATATCTTCGCGCCGCAGCAGGTTGGCATTGGTGATTACGGTGATCGAGCTTGTGGCCATGGCAATCTCGGCCAGAACGGGGTGCATCAGGCCCAGGATGGCCAGCGGGATCATGACCACGTTATAGAAGAAGGCCCAGAAGAGGCCCTGCATCACTTTGCGGAAGGTGGCGCGGGAGAGTTTCACCGCGCTGACCACACCGGCGAGGTCGCCGCGCACCAGGGTGATGTCGGCGGCCTCAATGGCGATGTCCGTCCCCGTACCGATGGCGATGCCCACATCGGCCTGGGTCAGCGCCGGGGCGTCGTTGATGCCGTCACCGACCATAGCCACCAGCCCATCGGTCTCCTCCTGTAGCCGCTGGATCTCGGCCAGTTTCTCATCCGGCAACACCTCCGCCAGCACGCGGCCGATCCCCACCTGACGGGCGATGGCCTGCGCCGTGCGCTCGTTGTCGCCGGTGATCATGGCCGTCTCCAGGCCCAGCGCCTGCAACTCACGGACGGCGGCTACGGCATCGTCCTTGAGGGTGTCAGCGACCGCCAGCACGCCCAGCAG
>CAZPMV010000117.1:0-4162 GCA_964587335.1 uncultured Anaerolineales bacterium | reverse complement strand
ATGCCCTGTTCGTTCATGAAGGCTCGGCTGCCGACGAGCACCGTGCGGCCATCCACCTCACCGCGCACCCCCCTGCCGCGCACGGCCGCGAAGCCGCTCAACTTGCCCAGCGTCACTCCCTGCTCGTCGGCCTTGCGCACGATGGCCTTGCCCAGCGGGTGCTCGCTTCCCATCTCCACCGAGGCAGCCCAACGCAGAAGGGTTTCGCGTTTCGCGTTTCGCGTTTCGGGTTGGGCAGTGGAGTCTGAATCCGCAATCTGCAATCCGGAATCCGCAATCAGAACGTCCGTGACGCCTGGTTGACCTTTGGTCAGCGTCCCCGTCTTGTCGAAGACGACCACGCGCACGTCCCGCATGGCCTGGATGGCCTCGCCGGAGCGGATAAGGATGCCGTTCTGGGCACCGATGCCGCTGCCGACCATCAAGGCGGTGGGCGTGGCCAGCCCCAACGCGCAAGGGCAGGCGATGACCAGCACCGAGACGGTGGTGATCAGTGCCAGCGTGAAAGCGTTCAGGTTGGGGTCCACCCAGGGCAGAAAACCGGCCGCCCATTCGGCCACAGGCCGCAGCACGTCAGGGAACAGAAACCAGGCCAGGAAGGTAAGCAGGGCAACGCCGAGGACGACGGGCACGAAGACAGAGGTCACTCGGTCGGCGAAGGCCTGGATGGGCACTTTGGTGCCTTGTGCCTGCTCGACCATACGCACTACCTGGGCCAGGAAGGTGTCCTTGCCGATGCGGCTGGCCCGCACGTGCAGCAGTCCGTCCTGGTTTACGGTAGCTCCGATCACCTCGTCGCCTGGACGCTTGGTGACGGGCATGGATTCGCCCGTGGCCATCGACTCGTCCACGGCGCTTTCCCCCTCGACGACGACACCGTCGGTGGGGATCTTTTCGCCAGGTCGGATGACCATCACGTCGCCCACCTGCACCTCGTCAATGGACACCTCTCGCTCGCGCCCCTGTCCTGAGCTTGCCGAAGGGCCGTCCACCAGGATGCGAGCGGTCTTGGCTCCTAGCTCCAGCAACTTGCGGATGGCCTGGGACGCTTGGCCCTTGGCGCTCGCTTCCACATAGCGGCCCGTCAGGTGGAAGGCCATGATCATGGCCGACACGCCAGCGTAGGTGGGGATGGGCGCGAAGAAGGTGGCGATGCCGGTCAGGAAAGAGGCCCCCGTACCCAGGGCGATGAGCGCGTCCATGTTGGGCGCGCCGTGGATGGTCGTGCGCCAGGCGGCCACGTAGGTGCGCCGTCCCACCCAGAAGAGCACCGGCGCGGCCAGCAGCAGCATGCCCAGTTTGAACACGGTCTGGTTGGGCCAGGCCAGCCCGGCCAGCATCTCCGGCAGCATCCACAGGATGATAGGGGCAGTGAACGCCCAGGCCAGCAGCATCTTCCGGCGGGCATCCTGCATCTTGCGTACCTCGCGGGAGAGTTCCTCTTCCGCTTTCTCCTCCGCCGTGGGCAGCACCTCGTAACCTGCCTCGGCCACGGCGCGGCGCAAATCGGGCAGCCCTGTCGCTGTGGGCAGGTATTCCACGACGGCCTTCTCAGTGGCCAGGTTGACGTTGACGTTCAACACACCCGGCACGTCGGCCAGGGCCTTCTCGACATGGACCACGCAACTGGCGCAGGTCATGCCACCGATGGGCAGGGCCTGCTTCTCCGTTGCCACCTCGTATCCCGCGTCGCGCACCGCTTCGTCTAGCGTTTCGGGCGAAACCAGGGCCGGTATGAAACTCACCGTGGCCTGTTCCGTCGCCAGGTTGACCATCGCCTCGGTCACGCCCTCCACCTTGTCGAGGGCGCGCTGGACGTGGCTCACGCACGAGGCGCAGGTCATACCCTTGATGGGCAGAGTGATGGTTTGCTGTTGTTCGGTCACTGCAACTACCTCCAAGCGAGTTCTAAGTTCGGTGTTCGGTGTTCGATGTTGTCGGGTTCGAGTGGCAACTCCGAACCCCGAACGCCGAACCCCGAACCCCTGCCATACGGCGCAATCGCATGCCGTTCAGGATCACGGCCACCGATGCGCCCACGTCGGCAGCGATGGCCATCCACAACGTGGCCAGGCCCGCCGCTGCCAGGACGAAGATGACCACCTTGACAGCCAGCGCAAAGGCGATGTTGGCGGTCACAATTCCCCTCGTCTTGTGGCTGAGCCACACTACGAAGGGCAGTTGTGAAAGATCATCGCCCATCAGTATCACGTCGGCGGTCTCCATTGCCTGAGCGGAGCCCGCGCCCCCCATGGCGATGCCCACATCCGCCCGAGCCAGCGCTGGAGCGTCATTCACACCATCGCCGACCATGGCCACGAGAGGGCGACCGCCAGAGTCGCCCCTCCGCTCCGCCAGCGCGGCGACGGCGGCTACCTTCTCCTCCGGCAGCAGCCCGGCACGCACTTCATCTATGCCCACTTGGCGACCGATCTCCGCGGCCACAGTGGGGTTGTCGCCGGTCAGCATGACCGTGTGCATGCCCCTGGCCTTCAGATCGGCGATCGCTTGGCGGCTGCTAGGGCGCGGCGTGTCGGCCACACCGAACAGCGCGCATACCTCGTCGTCGTGCCGCACCATGATCACCGTCTTGCCCTGGGCGGCCAGTTCGTCGGCCAGCCGGCACACAGACGGTTGATGTGGGATGGACTCGTCGAAATGGGCGTGGCTGGCGACTGTGACCAGCGCGCCGTTGACGGTGCCTTCCACTCCGCGCCCGCTCAGTATGGTTACGTCCTGAGCGCTGGGCACTACTACCCCTCTGGCCTGTGCCTCCGCCAGGAGCGCCTGAGCCAGCGGATGGGACGACTGCGCTTCCAGCGCCGCCGCGTGTTGCAGGCCGCAATCCTCGGGACACTCCCCGCAGGTGCAGACCTCCACCACGTCGGTTGCCACCGGACGCCCTTCGGTCAACGTGCCGGTCTTGTCGAAGGCGAAGACCTTCACCCGACTCAGAGCTTCCAGGTAGCGCCCGCCCTTGATCAACACTCCGTGCGAGGCGGCGTTGGTCATAGCGCTCACCAGCGTCACCGGTGTGGAGATCACCAGAGCGCAGGGACAGGCGATGACCAGCATCTGCAGCGCCCGCATCAGCCAGCCCTGCTCGCCCCAGAACGGTTGGCTGAAGAGCAAGGGAGGGACAATGGCCACCAGCGCGGCCACCGCGGTGACCGCTGGCGTGTAGACGCGGGCGAAGCGGTCAATTAATCTCTGCGCCGGCGACTGCCGCGATTGCGCTTGCTGCACCAACCTCACCATGCGGCTCAGCGTGTTGTCAGCGGCCAGGCGGGTTACCTCCACTTCCAACGCGGCGGTGGTGTTGATAGTGCCGGCGAAGACATCGTCGCCGGGCTTCTTGTCCACCGCCACACTCTCGCCGGTGATCGGGGCCTGATCCACACCGCTCTGCCCGGCCCGCACGATGCCATCCACGCTGACCCTGTCGCCGGGTCGCACCAGCACGCGGTCGCCGATGGCGACTTGCTCCACCGGCACCTCTCGCGTTTCGCCGTTGGGCAGTTTCTTCAAGGCCATCGGCGGCGCCAGGTCGTGCAGGCCCTCCAGCGCACTGCGAGATTGGTCGGCGGCGTATCCTTCCAGTGCTTCCCCCAACGAGAAGAGCACGACCACAATGGCTGCCTCAGCCCACTCGCCGATGAGCGCCGCACCGACGACGGCGATAACCATCAGCGTGTTGATCCCCAGGCTGCGAGCCAGCCACACCTCCTGCCAGGCGTGGCGCGCCACGGGGATTCCACCGACAACGATGGCCGACGCCGCGAAGAAGACGAGGGCCGTCTGGCTCCACGGAGGCGCGCCTGCACCCGCCAGGCTTGCCGTGAACAAAGCCGAAAGGGCCAGTCCCAATAGCGTCAGCAGTGCAGCGACGGCGGTCAGTCTCGTTTCACGTTTCGACAGGACGAAGCGGAGGAAGCCGAGAATGGGCCGACTCTCTGAGCGGCGCTCGGTGACCAGCGTATAGCCTGTCGAACTTACGGCCCTGGCAATCTCCTCGCTTGGCAGGTCTGGCATCGTCATTGTGTAACATGAAACCGTCAGCGTGCCGGCGGCGTGGTCAACCTGGCAGCCGCTGACGCCTTCCACCTGGCTGACAGCCGCCTGGACCCTTGCCGCGCAATCTATGCAGGTTAGCCCTGCCACG
>CAZPMV010000116.1:0-9450 GCA_964587335.1 uncultured Anaerolineales bacterium | reverse complement strand
CCCAGATCGGCGTCCACTCCCCATTGGTCAGGTCCACGAGGTGAATCCACTCATCACCGTCGTCATTGGAGTGAATGTAGAAGTCAGCGCGGTCGCGCAGGCCGTCGGCAAAGCGAGCATCGGCGATAACGAAGACAGCCTGCTCGTAACTGTTGCTGCCCGTTTTCTGCACCCAGGCATTGCTGGAGCCTTCGGGCGTAGCCGTTCGCTCTCCATCCACCGCATCGTAGTGCAAGCTCCAGGTGTCGGTGTCGTTGTCCCAGTACGTAACGGTGATGGTCACGGCATTGGTGCCACCGTGGATGTAGCCGTCGTCAATGTCGAACCACATGGAGGCATTCGTGGGCTCGTTAGTGCGGCGGATGACCCATCCCTCCCTCCCTGGGGGCAAGTCCGGATTGCAGGCCGGTTTGGTGAGAGGGGTACCGGAGTAGGTGGTACAGGTGTTGGTCTCCACGACCGTCTGGCCGCCGGCGATGTTGTCAAACTGGTAGAGCCAGAAGTCATAGTTCCCTTGCTGCGTATCATATTCTTCGTTCGACGGTGTGTCAGCATACCCAGCCTGCCAGCAGGTCTGCCAGGGAGAGCGGGCACCCCTCATGGCCACCCACACGCTGGGGGTATTGTCTATCGTCGCCGCCAGATAGGGCTGCGCCCACTTGAAGATGCTGATGTTCGTAGGCTTATCCGCTCCCAAGGGGAGTTCGCCGTACCCATCCTCCCCCGGCTCAACGAACAGGTCTACGTTTAGCCGCATGTACTGGGGATGCTTGTCCAGGCCATTGAGCATGGCCCAGTAGACCGATACGCCGTCATCGCAGCCGATCATGTAGTCGTAGGTTTCCCAGGCCGCAGGCACCGGCAGGCCCGTGCCCTCATCATCACCCAGCTCATCGTAGCGCAGGAGTTGGTCATACTGGCCCGTCCAGCGCTTGTCATCTCCCGTGTTGCCGACGACCGCGTTCCACGCCTCGGGGTACAGGCCATTGATCGACAGCCCCACGTTGTTTGTCACCGAGTACTCGGCAATGTTCCTCCTCTCGCCGGCGTTGTAGGTATAAGGCGCCGTTTGATTGAATAGGACCTTCTTCAGCTGGCCGTGTTCGTCAGAGAAGGCCGCGATGTAGTAGTCGGTGATCGTGTTGACCGTGTCAATCCAGATCCAGACATCCACCTCCCCCAGATTTTTGGCCGCCTCACCATCCGTGTCGTGCTTCCAAGCTGCGATCTCACCGTACATGCCCGTGCCGATGCCGATAGCCTCCACGCGCGGATCATCCTTGTAGCGGTTCCCCAGCTCATTGATGAAACGCTGGTAGGGTTGCAGATACTCATCCCGCCAGTAACGGGGAATCTTATGATTACCGTAGGAGGTCCACACAGCATCGGGGTTATTGCGCAGATACTCCGGCAAGGCAATGATGCCGAAGCCGCCGGGGGCAGCGCGGCCGTTGTAGCTGCTGATGGCAATCATACTCGCCTTGCCCAGGCCCGCCTGCAACTCCAGCCAGTCGTCCACCAGGCTCCAGTCGTACACGTCCTCCTGGACCTCGACATCCGACCAGTTCCAGACGACCAAACTGCCATTAAGCCCATAATGGTGCGGGTCCAGCCCCACGTAGTCGAAGGCCGCATAGATTCCCGGCCGAGACACCGGCGGCACCAGCGACTGGGAGCTCTCTGGTCCTGCGGCTGGTATCACAGGTGTCCCCTGTGCGGAGACCGAGCTCGAAGGCGTAGCCGCACTGCGGTCGGCCAGCGCTGTAAGCGAGAGGCCAGCAAGGCCCAACAAGCATAGCAGAATCAACCATCGTTTCATGATTGTCTAAACCCTCCCAAGAAACTGGACAAGCGATGTGACGAGGCACAGGCAAGGGTACATATGAATTCCTCGCTGCCTTCGCTGCGCATGCCTGAGAATTATCACCGCGTCATGAGCGGTAAGTAGTAGTACAGGATCAGCGGCGTCGCCGTCGGAGTGACCGTCGGTGTCGGCGTGTCTGTCGGCGTTGGCGTCATCGTAGGTGTATCCGTCGGCGTGGGCGTATTCGTCGCCGTTGGCGTCGGCGTCGGCAAACGATAGTCGCCGAACTCCACCCACCGTTCCTCGTTGGCGAAGACAGTGACACCCTGCAAGTTGAAGGTGGTGGATTCGTAGCCAGGCAGGTCGGTTTGCTCCACCATGTAGTTGCCAGGATCCACACTACCAAACTCGAACGTTCCGTCCGGTGCTGTGGTCATCGTCATCACGATGCTCATGGCAGGCAGAGCCTTCAAAGCGACGTCCACTCCCTCGATGCCCAGCTCTCCGGCATCCTTTTCGCCATTCCGATCCTGATCCTCCCAGACAATGCCCCGAATCCAGCCTGTGGTCGGCGTGGGTGTCGGCGTGGGAGTCAGAGTCGGTGTAGGCGTCGGCGTATGAGTCGGCGTAGGCGTTGGCTCTTGTTGGGTGGAGAGTAGCTCCAGTTCAACGAAGTGAATCCAATCGTCGCCATCGTCGTTGCAGCTAATGCGAAAATCTGCCTCCCCTTCCAGACCGTTGCCTAGGCGGGCGTCGTCAATGAGGAACGTGACCGTCTTGTAGGTGCTGCTGTCTGTTTTCTGCACCCAAGGATCACTGCTGCCTTGAGGCGTTGCCGCCTTCAGCACTCCGCCGACGGCTTCGTACTCCAGACTCCAGGTATCGGTGAAGATGTCAGCATAGGTCACCGAAATGGCCACCGAGTTCCATTCGCCGTTGATGTAGCCATCATCCACCTTCAGCCACATATACGGGTTCCCTGTCTCCTGATCAGTGCGCCGGATCACCCAGCCGGAGCGACTGAGCACCCAGTCATCGTGCGTGTACTGCCAGAGCGGCTTCGCGGGATCGGGGGCTGGCAGATCGGGATTGTAGGGATTCGGGTTGCTCGGGTTCCGAATCCATTCCACCGCTTCGCCTTGACGATTGAATTCGGCATTTGTCTCGGGAACTGTCATACCTCCTTCTATGCCGTCGTCTTGGTCCAGCCAGAAGCTGAAATTGCCATATTCCAGGTTATCCTTGAGGGCGTTGGAGTCCCAGCAGGTGCGCCAAGGATGCTGTGGCTCCCGCATGGCCACCCAGACGCTGGGTGTGTTCTCCACAGTGACACCCACGTACTGGGAGACCCAGTCGAACACCGGCAGATACTCTGTTCGAGCGTCCCCGTCCTCATCAATAAACAGATCACGGGCCAGTCGCATGTAATACGGGTGCTTGTCCAGACCGCTGATCATCCCCCAGTAGAGTTCCTTGGGATCGCACAGCATGTAGTGATAGGTCTCCCAGGCGATGGGCACCTCCTGCCACCACGTGAAAATGCCATCGTACATGCCGCTGCCGATCAGACTGCCACCGCTAACCACCGCACCGCCCTGCTGGGGATAGAGGCCGTTCACGGACAGCCCGATGCCTCGTTCGGCCGAGTATTGGCTGATCTCCCGCCGCTCCCTGGCGCTGTAGGTGACGGGGGCGACCTGTTGGAATAGAGTGCTTTGGAGCTCAGGTTCAGTGCCGCGGAACCAGCGGTACCAGCCATCAGTCATGTCTTGGACAGCATCGATCCACACATCGCTGTTGAGGCCCGCGGCTGCCAGGGCGGAACTATCAGCACCGGGGTCACAGGCCCAGGCCTCACCGTACATGCCGGTGCCCAGGGCGATGAATTCGATGCGCGGGTCGCCGCGAAAGGTCAGGGCGATCTTCTGCACGAGTCCCTCGTAGGCCTGCAGATAGTCAGGACTCCAGTACTTGGGGATCAGCCAGCCGCCGCCCACATCCACGACCGCATCGGGATTGTTCTTCAGGTAGTCGGGCACGGCGATGCCACCGGAGCTCCTGCCGTTGTAGGCGCTGATGCTGAAGGAGGCGCGCTTGCCCTGACGAGCCTTACGGGCCACCCAAGCCTCGATGGTTCCCATGTTGTAGTCGCCCCGTCCGTACTCCAGCCGGTTCCAATTGAAGACCACGAATTCCCCTTCGTGACCATAGATCGCCGGATCTTCACCAAGCCAGTCCACAAAGGCCATGTAGATGCCCGGCGTCGTGGATGTCGGTGGCAGGGCCATGTCCGGTTGCACTGCTGGCGGTGCTGCTAGTGGCGCCGCTGGCACTTCTGCAGTGGTCAGCGAAGCAGCCAGGAGCGACGAGAGTGCTACCAAGCTCAGCACCAGGAATATTCTAGCGTTACGTGATTTCATGCTCGTATATACCTCAGTTTGTGTAATGTCGGGGCTTGCCCAACCATGTTCTTGTCCAAACGGCCCCTCCGAGAATGCTGCGATGGACGCTTCAGCTTGCTGAAGCCCGCAGCAGGCTGCGGCGTCCGGTGATTGCTCGGATAGGTTCGAAGCATCATAACTGTTGTTTATGATGAGGCCAGCGTGTCACTGCTTGGCCCGCAGCAATTCCTCGTAGAGACGTTCGTAAGCTTCGGCCACAGGGCCGATGGTGTACTGCTGGCGCACGGTCTCCCGGCCCCTTCGAGCCAGGGTCTGCGCCAGTTCTCTGTCGTCCAGCAATGCGATCATAGCCTCAGCCAAGGCATCGGCGTCCGCAGGAGGCACCAGCCGACCGTTCACCCCATCCTCGATCACCTCGCTGCTGCCCGCCACGTGCGTGGCCACCACCGGCTTTCCTGCAGCCATAGCCTCCAGCAGTGCCAGGGGCAGTCCCTCAAACAGTGAGGGCAGAACGAAGAGATCCAGGCCCTGCAAGATAGCCGGCACGTCCCGCCGCAGGCCGCAGAAGCGGACGTGGTTCTCCAGTCCCAGCCGCACGGCCAAGGACTCCAGCCCCGCTCGCATTTCCCCTTCACCCACGATGACGCAGAAGAGGTCTGGAAAACGCGTCCGCAGAACCGACAGCGCCTGAAGCAGATAGTCCAGCCCCTTCTGCGGCGTCAGACGGGCGACGGTGCCCAGCACAGGGGAACGGCCCTCCGCTCCCAGCTCCCGCTTGACTGCTTCCACCCGGAGGTCAGGAACAGCTTCAGGCCAGGGGATGGCATTGGGCACAACCTTCATTTTCGCCGGCGGCACTCGCTCCACCCGCGCCAGGTAATCCCGCGTCCCCTGCGAAACGGCCACCAGCCGGTCAGTGAGACGGGCCAGCAACGCATCGGCCAGCACCTGCCAACGAGGCAACAAATGCCCCTGAGCATAGGCATTCTGCTCCGTGGTGACCATGACCGGAACCCCAGCCAGGAGCGCAGCTAACCGTCCGAACGCCCCCCCGATAAACAGGTGAGTGTGGACAATATCCACTTTCCGTCTGCGCATGAAACGCGCCAAGCGCAGAATGGCAGACAGGTCCCAGTTGGTACGTGCCCGCAGCGGAAACTGCTCAATCATCGCTTGTCGCAGATCGCTGGCGCGCGGTCCATCACCGGACACAGCAGAGACGATGACTTGGTAACGATCAGATGGCAACGCAGTGCACAGTTCCACCAGGAATCGCTCAGCACCGCCCAGGCCCAGTGTGTCAATCACGTGCAAGAGGACGATACGGTCCTTCAAAGACAGATTACCTCGTCTCGCTGACTGCCAAACGGGCGTCCCCCAAGCGGTGCGACCAATCCACACCGGCCGGGAAGTGGGAACTCATCCCACGCACACGGGCCCAGCCTGTGGGTGTCACGAAACCTTCAACCAACGAGGGATGACCCCGATGCATCCTGGCACGCAAAGATGACAGAAGGATGAAAAACCGTCCCTCTGAAGATGACGATTCCTTCATAATCAATACGGTTCACACAGCACAGAAGTGACGTTCATTCTAGCATCAAAGACCCTTCTCGGCAAATCATTTGGACACAGACACTCGCGGGTACTGACACACCAGGCAAGCGAGTGACAGTCCAAACCCGAAAAAAGGCCACGCCTGCCGAAACAAGCGTGGCCTTACTGTTGGCACCCCAGACAGGATTCGAACCTGTGGCCTCTTCCTCCGCAGGGAAGCGCTCTAATCCGCTGAGCTACTGGGGCACGTGGCGGGGAGGGAGGGATTTGAACCCTCGAGGGAGCTATTCGCCCCCTACCCACTTAGCAGGCGGGCGCACTAAACCAGGCTATGCGACCTCCCCACATGGCACGTAACTGACGGCTAATGGCCGATAGCAATCTGCCATCGGCTATCTGCTAATCTGGCGGAGGGAGAGGGATTCGAACCCCCGGTGACGTTGCCGCCACAGCGGTTTTCAAGACCGCCGCCTTCGTCCACTCGGCCATCCCTCCGCGGCTTCAATATCACGCCAGACCACGCGAGGCCGTGTCTCCCTCCACGCCAACAGGCACAGTATAGCAAAGACAGAACAGAATGTCAAACCCGGCCCACCTACCGATTCCCGATCCCCGTCAGCGGATGACCCCAACCTCGCCCATGTAAGGACGCAACACATCAGGAACCACCACGCTGCCATCGGCTTGTTGGTAGTTCTCAAGGATGGCGATCAAAGTGCGCGGCAGGGCCAGGGCCGATCCGTTGAGCGTATGCGCGAAGCGCGGGCGAGCACCTGGCTTTGGCCGGTAGCGGATGCCTGCTCGTCGAGCCTGAAAGTCCATGAAATTGCTGCACGAACTGACCTCCAGCCACTCCTGCCCCCACGGCGACCACACCTCCACGTCATACTTGACCGCCGCGGCGAAGGCCAAATCGCCCGTGCACATCTGTATCACGCGGTGGGGAATGCCCAGCAAGCGGCACACGTCCTCCGCGTCATTGATCAAGCTCTGCAACTCATCCAGGGAGGTCTCGGGCTCCACGAACTTCACCAACTCTACCTTGTCGAACTGGTGCCCCCGCTTGATGCCGCGCACGTCGCGCCCAGCGCTCATCTTCTCCCGCCGGAAGCAGGGAGTGTAGGCCACATGGTAGATGGGCAAACTGTCAGGAGGCAGGATCTCCTCGCGATAGAGGTTGGTCACCGGCACCTCTCCGGTGGGGATGAGCCACAGATCGTCCTCCACATCGTGATAGAGGTTGTCACCGAACTTGGGCAGGTTGCCCGTGCCCACCAGACACTCCGCCCGGACGACCGCCGGCGGGTAGATCTCCGAGTAACCGTGTTCGTTCACGTGCAGGTCGAGCATCCAGGTGATGAGCGCCCGCTGCAACCGTGCCCCCAGTCCCTTAAGCACGTAGAAGCGGCTGCCGCTCAGCTTCACACCCCTCTCGAAATCAATGATGCCCAGCGTCTCTCCCAGGTCCCAGTGAGGCAGCGGCTCGAAGTCGAACTCTCGCGGCTTCCCCTCGGTGCGCACCAGCACGTTGTGCGACTCGTCAGGACCCACCGGCACGCTGGAATGCGGCATGTTGGGCACCCGCAGCAGTGCATCGTGCAGCGTCTTCTCCACGCCACGGAGACGGCCATCCAGATCCTTGATGCGCTCGCCCACCTCCCGCATCTCGGCAATCTTGGCCTGGCGGGCGGACTGATCTTCCATGCGGCCGATCTCTTTGGAGACCCGGTTGCGCTCCGCCCGCAACGCTTCGGCCTCTTGCAGCAACCGCCGCCGCTCGTCATCGAATTGCAGGATCGTGCCAATAGGAGCATCGGTGTTGAGACTGACCAGTGCCTCTTTGACCTCGTCCGGGTGCTGGCGAATGAAATTCAAGTCTAGCATGTATCCCTCCCCTCCTGCCACAGGATTGTACACCTGGCAGGACTCACCTCGCCCAATTGTAACCAGAAATCGGGAATCAAGCAAACCTGCCTTCCATCATACGAGGTGCGTTGCACCTGTACTGGGTGGCCATCGGAATCTACGCTTGACACAGCCGCCCCCTGCTGTATAATGCCATCTATCATGGAAATGGATCGGAATCAGGGAAACCGGCGGATGGATGCGCACAACCCACTGGCCCCGCGCCACAGCCAGGAAGACGTCATCGCCATCATCAACGAGGTGCGAATGCAGGAGCGTTGCATCCCGCGTGACGTGGACAGAATCCTACGCCGGCGCCGCAGCAAGGCACTGCCACCCCTCTCCAGGACCGAACTGATCGCGGCGTACCGGCGGTTGTGCGCGCAAGGGGCACTGCCTTTCGAGCGAGAGATGCTTCGGCGGCTGCAGAGGAAACCGATACGCACTCTCTCCGGCGTCGCCCCCGTCACCGTGCTGACCAAGCCCTTCCCCTGCCCTGGTCAGTGCATCTTCTGCCCCTCACGGGACGGCATGCCCAAGAGCTACTTGCCTGACGAACCCGGGGCCATGCGGGCGGAGGCGCACGGCTTCGATCCTCACGCGCAGACTGCCAGCCGCCTGCAAACTCTGGAAGCCATCGGCCACGGCACGGACAAGGTGGAACTGCTCATCCTCGGCGGCACCTGGTCCGCCTATGCGCATGATTACCAAGAATGGTTCATCCGGCGTTGCCTGGAGGCGATGAACGGGATCGAGAGCGATTCCCTGCCCGAAGCGCAGCGGGCCAACGAGACCGCAGCCCATCGCAACGTGGGACTGGTGATCGAGACTCGCCCGGACACCATCACGCCCGAAGAGGTGAGGAGGCTGCGCTGGCTAGGCGTGACCAAGGTGCAGCTTGGCATTCAGAGCCTGGACGATGCGATACTGGAGCAAAACCAGCGCGGCCACACCGTCGAGGAGACCCGCCGTGCTGTGCAATTGCTGCGGCTGGCGGGATTCAAGATCGCCCTGCACTGGATGCCCAACCTGCTGGGTGCGACGCCGGAATCCGATCTCATGGACTTCCGCCGCCTGTGGGACGATCTCGCCCTGCGGCCCGACGAACTGAAGATCTACCCCTGCCTCCTGCTGCCCGACACGGAGCTGCTTACCTACTGGCAGCAAGGGCTCTACCAACCCTACGCCGAAGGAACTATGATTGACCTCCTGGCCCTCTGCAAGGTGATTATCCCCCGCTACTGCCGCGTCAACCGGCTGATGCGCGACATCCCAGCGCCCAACATTGTGGACGGCATCACCAAGTCGAACCTGCGTCAGATCGTGCAACGACGCATGCAGGAGCAGGGGCTGACCTGCCAATGCATTCGCTGCCGTGAAATCCGGGGAGACCCAGTGGACCCGCAGACGCTGCGCCTGGACACCCTCACCTACGAGACCCACGCCAGCGAAGAGCATTTCCTGAGCTACGTGACGCCGAAGGACAAGCTGGTGGGCTTCCTGCGGCTCTCGCTGCCGCTGGGCGAAGCAGAAGCACCCATCGAGGAGATCCGAGGCTGCGCCATGATCCGCGAGGTGCACGTCTACGGTCCGGCGCTGAAGATTGCAGCCCCCAGTGAGGGGGAAGCGCAGCACCTAGGGCTGGGGAGCAGGCTGATCGAAGAGGCCAAGCGGATCTCGCGGCAGCGGAGCTTCGACCGGCTGGCCGTCATCGCCGCCGTGGGGACGCGGGAGTACTACCGCCGGCGAGGATTTGAACTCGGCGAACTGTACATGATTTGC
>CAZPMV010000115.1:4059-9504 GCA_964587335.1 uncultured Anaerolineales bacterium | reverse complement strand
TCTGAACACCGCTTCCTAGGCAAACCGGGGGCGGCGTTTTGTATTGACAAGTGGACTTCAATTTTAATGAGGTAATGACATGAGCAAACCATCTGACAAGCGGAGAACAGCTTCGAAGGGGAAACGCAGGCATGAGCCAGAGCGGAGTCAGCGACGATGGCCGACGCTACCGGTCTGGGCAGCCGCTCTGCTGGTGGGCGTTGTTGCTGTGGTGGCCTACCTGGGCATCCGCGCCGGTGACTTCGTCTGGGATGACCAGATCCTGCTGGTGGAGTGGCCCTACTACCGCGATCCAGCGCTCTTTTCCCAGGCACTCACGCGCAACCTGCCTTTCTCACCGAACTACTTCCGCCCTGTGGTGGCACTCACCTTCTTTGCCAACCACGCCCTGCATGGGCTCGTAGCCTCAGGCTACCGTCTGACCAACGTGCTGTTTCACGCGCTGACGTCCATACTTGCCTACCTGCTGCTGCGTCGCTGGCTCAGCGTTGGCGGCGTGAGGGAGGATGCAGACGCGCAGCCCACGGCCAGGGAGCCACTCAGGGAATGGCTGTCCCTCGGTTTAGCACTCCTGTTCGCCTGGCATCCTGTGCACGTGGAGGCTGTGGCCCTTACCGTGGGCCGGTTCGATCTGCTGAGCACGCTCTTCGTCCTGCTGGCTTTGGTGCTGGCCTCGCTGCGTGCGAAGAAGGGGCAAACTCAGGTGTTGTTGGCCGTGGGCACCGGTCTGGCCTTCCTGCTGGCCCTGGGCTCCAAGGAGATGGCGGTCACCTTACCCTTCCTTTTGTTGACCTTCGATGCTCTGCAGGGTGTTCGCTGGCGCCGGCGCTGGCCCGTCTACCTGGCTGTCGTCGCGGCCGGGGCAATCTACCTGACGCTGCGCGCCGCTGGCCTGGGCTATCTATATCAGCCCGAGCCGGGTGCGGCGCTGCCGGTGGGCGATCCGCTCCAGCACCTGTTGCTGGTTGGCCGCTCCATCGCCCGCTACCTGCTGCTCCTGGTCTGGCCCTTTGGCACGCTGTCGCCGATCCACTTCGGCACGCTTCCCGTGCCCCGGACCGATCCGCTGGCCTGGGGCGAACTGGGTGTGGTGCTGGCTCTGCTGGCTCTGCTGATTTGGACACTGCTGCGGCGCAAACGAGCTGCCTGGCTGTGGCTGGCGTTCGCCATCAGCCTGTTGCCGGTGGTCAACATCCTGCCGCTGGAGCTGCGAGGTGGGGCCATCGTTGCCGAGCGCTTCTTGTATCTGCCATCGTTTCTCTTCGTCCTGGCGCTAGGCGCCACAGTGTTGCCGCTGATTAGACGTCTGGGGTCATGGGCAACGACAGCGGATCGCCGCTGGCTGCTGCCCGCGATCGGAGTGGTTGGCTTAGCCTTCCTGGCAGCCTGCCTGGTGACGACGCTGAGTGTCGTGCCTCACTGGCGGGACGACCAGTCGCTGTGGGAATGGGCGTCCGCGCGGGCGCCGGACTCCAGCTTGCCCTACACCAATCTCTCTCGTGTGGCATTGGACAACGGCAACTGGATGTTGGCGCTGGAGTACGCTGATCAGGCGCGGGCGTTAAACCCTGATGATGCCACCGCATACAACAACGCTGGCAGCGCGCTGTTGAACACCAGTCAGGTGGCTGAAGCGGAGACGGCGTTTCGTCAAGCGTTGGCCCTGCAGCCTGAGAACACCCTGTACTGGACGAACCTGGCGGCGGCATTGGCCTCCCAGGGGCGTCTTGAGGAGGCCACAGAGGCGATAGAGCAAGAGGTCCTAAGCCGCGATCCTTCGTTTGGCCCTGCTCATGCCCTGTTGGGTGCGCTCTACCTGAACCGCGGACAGCCAGAGGAGGCAGTCGCCGCGCTGGAACAGGCGCAGCGTTACTTGCCTGACCCTGACATCGTTCGGAACGATCTGAGCGAGGCGCTGCTCGCCGCCGGGCAGATTGACAAGGCATTGCGTGTTCTGGAAGAGGGCGAACCGTTGCCTGCAAAGCGGTGGGTGGAGCTAGGGAATCAGTTGGCGACAACGAGCCAGCCGGAGGCAGCGCTGAAGGCCTACAAGCAGGCGCTTCAGGTCAACGCCAGCGTCGGGGGACTGGACAGATCTGAACTGGTGCTCCTGCACGTGCAGCGCGCCGCTGTGTATCAGGCATTGGGCGATCTGGACAAAGCGGAAGAGGCTGCTTTTCTGGCCATGATGACGGATCAATCGGAACCGCTGGTGCACAAGGCCATGGGAGACCTGCTACGGGCGCGGGGCTCGCTGGCTGCTGCTCAAAAGGCCTACGAGCGCGCTCAGAAAATGGCTCCCAGTATCCCCGATATCTACTTCGACCTGGGCGAGGTACTTTGGGACCAGGGGAAGCAAGAGGAGGCGCGACAGAAGTTCGACCTCTACCTGCAGATGGTGCCCAATGGTCAGCATGTTGAGGATGCGCGGGGTTATCTGAACCCTTGAGCGATGATTGTCCTTCCCGCGTTGTCGGTGCTGCCGTAGGGTTCCTAACGCCGCTTGCGTCGCTTGCGGCGTTTTGTTCTGCTCCGGGATGTTTGAGCAGCCGGCGCGCCAGCCTTCTGTTGCCGGGCCGATGGGGAACCCTCCCGTTGCATGTCCTGACGCATGTGACAGTGCTTGTACTTCTTGCCGCTGCCGCACCAACAAGGATCATTGCGTCCCGGGCGCGCATCGACTGATCGGGCAGGCTGCGGCGCGGCACGTCCGTCGAAGCCGGGGCGCACGGCGCGCATCGGACGGACCGGTTGCCGCACCAATACAGCGTGATAGATGGCGTGCACGACGTCATGCTGGATGTCGCCAAGCAGGTCCAGGTACATCTCGTGCGCCTCGCGCTTGTAGGCCACCAGCGGGTCCTGCTGCCCATAGGCACGCAGGCCAATGCCTTCCCGCAGTACGTCGAGATCGGTCAGGTGGCGCACCCAGCGGTTGTCCACGGCCCGCAGCATGACCAGCCGCTCGACGCGGCGCATCTCCTCGCTGCCCAACTGTGCTTCTCGCTGATCGTAGGCCGCGTGAGAGCGGTCGGTGAGATCGGAGATGATCTGGCCGTTGGAGAGCTGCGCCCAGGTGGTAGCGATGTTACCTGGCAGCGTATCCGGCGGGAAGATGGGCGTCACAACGCCGGCCAGGGCCTTCAGGTCCCATTCTTCCTTATCCGATGAGGCGGTGAAACTGTTGACCAGGCCAACTAGTTCCTCCTCGACCATGCGCAGCACGGTGGGTTTCATCGTCGGCTCATTGAGGATCTTGCGCCGCTGCGCGTAGATGACCTCCCGTTGCTTATTGACCACGTCGTCGTACTCGAGAACGTGCTTGCGGATGTCGAAGTTGTGTCCCTCCACCCGTTTCTGGGCACTCTCGATAGACTTGGACACCAGATTGTGCTCGATGGGGATGTCTTCCTCCAGGCCGAGGCGGTCCATGATGTTGGCCACGCTCTGCCCGCCGAAACGGCGCATGAGGTCGTCTTCCAGCGAGACGTAGAATCGGGAGGAGCCGGGGTCTCCCTGGCGGCCGGAGCGGCCGCGCAACTGGTTGTCAATGCGCCGCGCCTCGTGCCGCTCGGTGCCCAGCACGTGCAGGCCGCCCAGGCTGAGCACTTTCTGCTTGTCCTGCTCGCATTCCGATTTGCCTTTGGCCAGCGCCTCCTCCCATACCTCCGGCTCCAGAGCCGTCAGATCATATCCTTGCCGGCGCAGCCGCTCGCGGGCCTGTCCCTCCGGATGGCCTCCCAGTAGGATGTCCACGCCGCGGCCGGCCATGTTGGTGGCGATAGTCACCGCGCTGGAGTGCCCTGCCTGGGCGATGATGTGCGCTTCCTTCTCGTGGTGCTTGGCGTTGAGCACCTGATGAGAGACCCCCCTCCGCTTGAGGAGGCCCGAAAGGTATTCGGAGGTTTCGATGGCGATGGTGCCCACCAGCACCGGCCGCCCTATGCGGTACAGCTCTTCGATCTCTGCAACGATGGCCCGGAACTTGGCCCGCTGGGTCTTGTACACCACGTCAGGGTAAGGATCGCGGATCAGCGGCAGGTGCGTGGGGATGATCGTCACGTCCAGGTCGTAGATCTTGCCGAACTCCTCGGCTTCCGTGGCTGCCGTGCCGGTCATGCCTGCCAGCCGGTGGTACATGCGGAAGTAGTTCTGGAAAGTGATGGTGGCCATCGTCAGGCTCTCCCGCTGTACCCGCACCCCTTCCTTGGCCTCGATAGCCTGGTGTAGCCCCTCCGAATAGCGGCGGCCGTGCATCAGGCGGCCGGTGAACTCGTCCACGATGATCACCTCACCGTCTTTGACGATGTAGTTCCGGTCCCGCCCGTACAGCGCGTGAGCACGTAGGGCATTGTCCATGTACGGGGTCAGGTGGAAGTTTTCGGAGGAGTAGAGGTTGTCGATACCCAGCGAACGCTCGATTTTAGCGATGCCCTGCTCGGTGAGCGTGGCCACCCGCGCCTTTTCGTCCACGATGTAGTCGCCGCTCTCATCCTCTTCGCTGCCGAGGCGCAGGCCTGGCACCAGCCTGGCGAAGGTGCGGTAGTGGTCGGCCGACTCCTCGGCGGCGCCGGAGATGATCAGCGGCGTGCGCGCCTCGTCAATGAGGATGTTGTCCACCTCGTCCACGATGGCGTAGTACAGCTCCCTCTGAGCGCGCTGCTCCAGGGCCACCACCATGTTGTCCCGCAGATAGTCGAATCCGAACTCATTGTTGGTGCCGTAGGTGATGTCGGCGTTGTACGCTTCCCGTCGCTGCACGGGACGCAGATGCTGGTAGCGGTCGTCGGCTGCGGGATAGTCGGGGTCGAACAGGAAGGATCCCAGGCGGGGGTCTGCTGCCCCCGACTGAATCACTCCTACATCCAGACCCAGCAAGTGGTAGATAGGACCCATCCACTGCACGCCGAACTTGGAGAGGTAGTCGTTGGGGGTGACCAGGTGCGCTCCCCGCGCCACCAGTGCGTTCAGGTAGAGAGGCATGGTGGCCACCAGCGTCTTGCCTTCACCCGTTTTCATCTCGGCGATCTTGCCCTGGTGTAGCACGATGCCGCCGATGAGTTGCACGTCGTAATGGCGCATTCCGACGGTGCGGCAGGCAGCCTCGCGCACGGCAGCATAGGCGCGGGGCAGCAACTCGTCCAGGATCTCCATCTCCTTCGCTTTAAGCTGGGTATCCAATTGCTCGAACTGCGTGCGCAGTCGCAGTTGGCGATCTTCGTCTCGCTCCTGTTCCCAGGCCGCTCGCTTCTCAGCCACGCGGGCGCGCAGATCGGCCGTACGCTCGGCGATGACGGCTTTGAACTCGTCCGTCAGGGCGCGAAGCTGGACGTCGGAGAGGGCCTGCATCTCCGGCTCCAGTCTGTTGATCTCATCCACCAAGGGCTGCAAGCCCTGAATCTCTCTCTCGTTCGGGTCACCAATGACTTTGCTCAAGATGCTACG
>CAZPMV010000115.1:0-3959 GCA_964587335.1 uncultured Anaerolineales bacterium | reverse complement strand
ATCTGGAACCTGAAACCTATACTGCGTTTCATTATACACCAATCGGCCCCTCTGCCCAAAGAGACCCTTAGGGTTTTGGAAACTCTAGGGGTCTCTGGTATAATACGTCTGCTTGACCACGGCCCTCGAGGAGGAGGACATGCTGATCAACCTCAGACAGTATCACCATCCCCATGATCTGCAGGAGGCGCTACGACTGCTCCGTCGCCTACGACCCCGCACCGTGCCCCTGGCCGGGGGCAGCACCCTGATCGGTTCTGAGGACCGCAACGTCGAAGCGGTTGTGGACTTGCAGAACCTGGGACTGCGTTACGTGAAGATGGACCGGGACTCGCAGTCCGTGCTGATAGGAGCCATGGCTACACTGGCGGATGTGAGTCGTTCGGATGCTGTGCGTCGCGTCTACGACGGCATCATCTCTGAAGCGGCGCATCGCTCCGCTGGTAGCGTGCTGCGCAATCAGGCCACCATTGGCGGGGCGGTAGCAGTGGCCAACCCTGCCGACGAGTTGCTAGTGGTGCTTCTGGCCTGCGATGCGCACGTCACCATCTGTGCATCAGAGGCCATCCACCTGTCGCTGGCCGAATTCCTGACCCGAAGGGATGAGTTGCTGGCCGAGCATGCCCTGATCACGGAAGTCGCACTCAGTTTGCCGCAGGGCCAAACAGGCGCGGCGGTGCAGCGCGTTGCGCGCACCCCCGCCGAAGCGCCCATCGTCTGTGCGGCGGCGGTGCTGAGCTTCAGCAGCGGAATGTGTACCACCGCCCGGCTGGCGCTGGGCGGCGTTTCCGAGACGCCGGTGCGGCTGCCCAAAGTCGAAGTCATGCTGGCCGGTCAAGCGGTGAACTCGGAGTTGATCGAGGCCGCTGCCGAGAAGGTCACCGAGCTCGTCGATCCCACAGGTGACTTCCGCGGCAGCGCGGCGTATCGCAAGGCCATGGCCGGTGTGCTGAGTGCCAGGGCGCTGAAGGGGGCGTCGGCGCGCCTGGTATAGTCCAGCAGGCTGACGGCAGATGCGTCCATCGAACCGTTATCCAGCGGTCATCAGACTCGCAGGAACAGTCGGCGTGGTGATGGCAATCATCGCCTTGGGGCGTCTCAGGTGTGTGCCGATCCCTGACCAGACTTCAAGGCCCCTGATCAAAGGTGCGATGCCCGAAGCATCGCCTGTGGCGTGGAGCGGAACCACAACCCTGGTCGAGAGCCCTACACCGACAGCGCCGATGGCGGAAACACTTTCACCCGCGAAGTCAAAGGCCACGGTGACCGAGACCCACTCGCCGACGGCCACTCGTGTGCTCCCGACAGAGCTGCTGCCTGCGGAGGCGGCAACGTCGATGCCCACTGAGACGCCGCCATCACCTGTGCCGCCATCACCCGTGCCGACAGTCACTCGTGTGCTGCCGACTGAGCTACCGCCTACGGGAACGGCAACGCCGACGCCCACCGAAACGCCGATATCACCTGCGCCGACGGCCACGTCCTGCATCGCTGCGCAAGGAGGCCCGGTAGACCCGGCTCTGGTAGAATTGGCCAACCTCATCAACCAGGCCCGAATCGAAGCTGCTCTAGCCGAACTGATCTGGTCACCGGAACTGACGCAGGCCGCCGGGGTACATGCCAAAGACATGGCAGACCATGGGTTTGTCAGCCATACCGGCTCCGATGGGTCAGACGTGGTCACGAGGATGAAGCGTGCCGGCTACGAGCCAACATACCGCGGTGAGATCATTGTCTGGGTATCAGGGGGACCGGAGACGGCGTTTGGATGGTGGTGGGACAGCGGGATCCATCACAGTACGATGTTGGGCGTGGCCTATCGCGACTTTGGCATGGGCAGAGCGCCACACCCGACTTATGCCGGACAAGCCTACTTCGTGGTCGTATTCGGCAGACGATGACCGCCTTGTCCGGAGAGGGAGTTGCCAAGATGCAGATTCGCTTCTCACTGAACGACGAACAACAGAATTGGGACATCACGCCAAATGAGCCGCTGCTCGCCGCGCTGCGGCGGCACGGTATCTTCGGCGTCAAGCATGGCTGCGAGACGGGGGAATGCGGCGCCTGCACCGTGCTGCTTGATGGCCGCCCGGTGGCCTCCTGCGTCATGCTGGCAGCACAGGCCGAAGGTCACGAGATCACCACCATCGAAGCGCTGGGAGAGTATCCCGAGAAGGGATGGAAGCCAACCCAGGATTTGCATCCGCTGCAGAAGGCTTTCGCCGCCAATGGCGCCATCCAGTGTGGCTACTGCACGCCAGCCATGATCCTGGCCGCCAAGGCGCTTCTGGATGGCAACCCCAATCCCAGCGAGGCCGCGGTGCGGGACGCGCTCTCCGGCACGCTCTGCCGCTGCACGGGTTACGTCAAGCCTGTGCAGGCGGTGCTCGACGCCGCTGCCGAGCTGCGGGGCGAGAAGACCATCGAGCTGAAGGCTCCCCACGCTGCGCCGCCTGGCCTCTTCAGGCCTCCAGAGGAAGTCGGGCCACCGCTCGCACCTCCGGAGCCGGCCGCCGCCGCGCCTCCGACCACGGAGCTCTACCCGCTGACTGTTACCGAGACGAAGTTGGAGGTGCGCGTCGCCCAGGAGACCCGCCCCGAGACGACATATGTGGGCCGGCCGCAAGTGAAAGTGGATGCCGTCAAGCTGGCGTTGGGCAAGCCAGCCTTCACCGCCGATATGGAGATGCGGGGTTTGCTGGTGGGCAAGCTCCTGCATTCGCCTCATGCCCACGCTCGCATCACGCGCATTGATGCCTCTACAGCGCGGGCGCTGCCGGGCGTCCACGCCGTGCTCACGTGGGAGGATGTTCCCCGCGTTGTGCACAGTACCGCGGGACAGTCGGATCCTATTCCTGGGCCGCTTGACTTCTTCAGTCTGGACAAGAAGGTCCGCTTCGTCGGCGACCGCGTGGCTGCTGTGGCCGCTGAGACGGAGGAGATCGCCCAGCGAGCGCTGGAGCTGATCGAGGTGGAATACGAACTGCTGCCTGCTATCCTCGACCCGCGGGAAGCCCAGCCTCCTGGCCGCCGCTCGCCCGTGGCCGCGGCTTTTCCTACCGATGCGGGAGGTCCTGCCGTTGCTGACGTCCCCATCATCCACGACGAGCCGGAGTACGTCCCCTTTGACGAATGCGATCCCAGCCGCAACCTGGCGGCAGCTATCCGCATTGACCTGGGGGACGTGGACGCGGCCATGCAGGAGGCGGATCAGGTCTTCAAGGGGGAGTACAGCGTGCAGCGGGTGCAGGCGGCCCCCATTGAACCCTTTGTGTGCATCACCTATTGGGACGAGGACGACCGGCTGGTCATCCGCACCAGCACGCAGGTGCCCTTTCACGTCCGGCGCATGTTGGCTCCCGTGCTGGGGCTGCCCATCAAGCGCATTCGGGTCATCAAGCCCCGCGTTGGAGGAGCGTTTGGCAACAAGCAGGAGGTGATGCTGGAGGACATCTGCGCTCACCTGACCATCGCCACCGGCCACCCGGTGCGCATGGAATACACACGCGAGGAGCAGTTCGTCTCCTCGACGTTACGTCATCCCATGCACTTCAGGATGCGCACGGGCGTGATGGCCGATGGCACCATCGTGGCCAACGAGATGCTGGTCCTTTCCGACACAGGCGCCTATGGCAACCACGCTTTGACCGTGACCGGCAATACGGGGCACAAGGCCATGTCGCTGTACGACGTGCCCAACATTCGCTTCTACGCCGACATTGTGTACACAAACCTGCCGACGTCGGGCGCCTACCGCGGCTATGGGGTGCCGCAAGGCTTCTTCGCTCTGGAGACACACATGGAGCGCATGGCCCACGAGTTGGGGCTCGACCCGCTGCAATTCCGCCTCCGGAACGCCATCAGGCCAGGCGCCGAGCATCCCATGAGCAAGGTGTGGAGCGAGGGCCGGGAGGCGCATGGGGAGATCATTCGTACGTGTGCGCTGCAGGAATGTGTGC
>CAZPMV010000114.1:0-9524 GCA_964587335.1 uncultured Anaerolineales bacterium | reverse complement strand
CATTATACACTAATTTCCGGGCTGGAGTTGTCTCACTCATATTAGCACAGAGGGGAGACGCTTGTTTCGCCACAATTCCTTGCTGTCGGGCCAGTCTCTACCGAGGTTGCTCATACTCGAGCCTTCCAAGAGTGATCATGCTCTCCATGTCTTCGGTTGCTTCAGGTACGTGCTCGGCTATGATCCTGCGTACTTCGTCCAATGCCGTGTCGCTGGCGCCACCCAGCATTCTCGTGATGTCAGCGATGTCTTGCACACGGCCGGACTGCAGTTTCATGAGCACCAAATAAGGCAGGGCGATTGTCGGTACCCCCAACGGGCCCTTCACCGGAGCATCAATCGCTTGTCGTGCCCACTCTTCGTCAGAAATGATCACGTCCAGACGGGTTCTATCGGGCAAGCGCCATGTAGAGCCACCGATTGTCAACTCGCCGAGCTTACTACAGCCCTCCTGCATCAACTCTCGATATAGTGCCTCCTGGTCCTCGGCCAGCACAAGCACGTCGATATCGAGCGTCATGCGTTCTGGCATGTAGAGTCGAGTAGCCAATCCACCGACAACCACAAACGGTGTCGTCCTGATGATAGATCTCAGGTCTACAACCGGCTGCATCGCTGTTCTGTTGCGCAGAGAGTCCTGACTGCTACCAGAGCCATAGCGCACATACTTCTCCGCCAAGGCGATAATCTGTTTGCGGTTCTCGATAGGATATGTCTGCATGGCTTGCTTGCCTCGACCGGAACCCCGGCACGTCGGCCAAAAGCGCCGCGCAGGGGATGCCCACGTAGCTTGTCCTGAGCCTGCCTGTCCTGAGCGAAGTCGAAGGGTCGAAAGGCTCATGCCAACGACAACAATGCTCACGGCTTCAGGTTTCACGCCTGCCTGCCTACTGCTTCATCGCCTCAGGAGCCACGGCCCGTTCGCGCACTCCCCCAGGCTGCCGCTCCCCTTCCAGGTACTCCAACACAAATGCCGCCCCTATCCCTAGCATCAGCCCCGCCACGGCAGCCAGTGCGGTGTTGAGCAAGGGTCGTGGCGCTATCGGGAGTTCTGGAACCGCGGCCGTGCTGCCCACCCGCGCCCGATTGGCACTGTCCTCAACAGCAATGCGAGCTTCCTCCAATTCGCGCACCACCGCATAGTAGGTCTCCTGCGCTATGCCGCGAGCTTGCTCCAACCGATGTTCTTTCCCTCTCAAGGACTCGATGCGTTCCTGCAGCTCCTGCAGCGAGGGCCCCAGATCCGCAAGCTCCCTATCCAGATCCACCTGCTTTGCCCGCAGGTTGTCTTGCAACGTCTCCAGGTAGGTCAAGGCCTCCGCCGCCGAACGGTCTGTCAGAACGTTCGTGTCACCAAGCTGGAGTTCTACTGGAATGGAAGCCTGGACATTAAGGGATTTCAAAGAAACACCCAATACTGCCAGTTGGTCATCAAAGGTGAGGGGCGTCGTTGCCGGTTGCTCGCCCAATTGCGCTCGCAACGTCTCCATATCCTGCAACAGCCCTTCGATGCGTCCTTGCTCTGCCAGGTATTGAGCCTGTAAGGATAGCAGTGAAAAATGCTGGGCTTCCAACGCCGGTAACTCATTCTGCGCCTGATAGGCAACGAGGTTCTGTTCTGCCTCGTCCAACTGTCCTCCAGCGCGGTCCTGCTGAACCTCGAAGAAACTCACGTTCTCCCCACTGACGCCGTAGACCCGGTTGGCATGGCCGGCAAAAGCGAGAGCCCACGTATTAGCCAACTCCGCCACCACTGCCGGGTCTGTCCCGCGCACCGTCAGCTTCAACAGGCTGGGGTCACGGTCCGGCGTGGCCTTGACCATGCGTTTCAAGGCTCGCAGTGAGCGCTGTCCCTGCGGCAGAACCTCCTGGACTTCCGCCAACAGATGCTGCAACACCTCGTCACTCGTCGCCAGCGTGGCCAGAGCAGTTCCTCCTATCGTCATTGCTTCCGGACCCTCGATGAGCGGGTCGAAGTTCAGCACGTAGCGCGGCTTCCCCACCACCACCAGCGCCGTGGCCTCGTACGTTGGCGCTTGCAGCTTGCTGAAGAGAAAGGCACTTGCCGCTGCCAATACGGTTGCCGCCAGGATCAGCGGCCAACGCCGTATCAGGACGCCAATGTAGTAGCGAAGATCAATTCCTTGTTCGTACTCACCATCGGGAAATCGAGATTCCATTGCAAAGAGCCTCCTGTCCTCGTCGACCTCTCAGCGCGCTGGTAAAGCAATCATGTCCGCAACCAATTGGACCTCAAAGCACTAATGACCAACAGCCCGATACGCGTTCAGCATCTCCCTTCTGAAGCTGTCGAAATTGGGGAAGGTCCTCCTGTGGGTGCGAGGAGCGAACTCCGCGAAACCGCACACGGCGTGCTCGGCAGGGTTCTTCCCGCTGATGATCGAGCTCCAAGGCGCGCACGAGATCCCCGGGATCGAGGTTGCCATTTGCCGCAGGACGCCGCCCTCAATGAGTTCTTGCCTGGAGGGCATCCTACCATCAGCCCGCCACGCCAGCCCCCATAACACATAGAAGCGCCGGCGCTCCACCTGCAAACCGGCGCTAGTATACTCGACAAAGCAACAACCAGCAAACGAGGGGATGTTCATTCGCTCCCCACCTCGATAGATACCGGCACACCTCGCCGCAACGAATCCTCCACGGCAAAGGTCGCCAGTGTGGTGTAGACATATTCCTCGAACGCAGTCGGCGCCGGGCCTCCGTTGCGAATGGCAGCCGACAGCGCCTCGATCTCGGCACGATGCCCCCGGTCCACACTCAGCCAGTTGCGTATGCGCTGTCTGCGTCCTCCGCGAGTGAAAGTCGCGGCCTTGAAGTTCTCGATGACGCCCACCGCCCCGCCGCCAAAGACCTCCACCCTCTCCCGAGGATAGCTCTTGTCGCCCCCCGCCACGTAGACAATAGAGCCGATGGCGCTGTTGGCCATTCTGAGCGTGATGGTCACGTTGTCGCTGGGCTGATAGCCCTGTGCCTTGATGGTCTCGGCATAGACCCGCACGGGCACCGAACCGGTCAGATATTGAACGAGGTCCACGAAATGGCACACTTCGCCGGTGATGCGCCCACCACCTTGCTCCGGATCATGCACCCAGTGGTCACGCGGCACAAACCCAGCGTTCACCGTGCAGTGCACGGCCAGCGGCTCGTCCACCTGAGCGAAGCGCTCCTTCAGCCACCGTGCAAATGGCGAGAAGCGCCGATTGAAGCCGACCATGAGAATGGGGGGAGGCGAAGACCGAACACCATCGGCGTCTCCTCTCCTTCCAGCCTCCTCGTACACTTCAACCAACTTGCGTAATCGCTCAACATTGAGCGCCAAAGGCTTTTCAACGAAGGTATGCTTTCCAGCCTTGAGAGCTTCGGTCACGAAACGGGCATGGGAACCATGGCGGGTGAGTACAAAGACAAGAGCGATCTCGGGATCTTTCAGAATCTTGTGATAGTCAGTCGTAGCGTACTCGAAGCCAAACTTCCTAGCAGTATGGTTGCCGCTCAGTCCGCTGGCTGTGGCCACGCCTCGGAAGCGCAGTCCCTCTATGCCCCTAATTGCAGGAAGCAAGGTGCCGTTGGCGAACTGTCCCGCCCCGATGAGACCAACGGCCAACGGCTGATGGCTGGTGGCTAGTGGCTGAGAATCGACCTCTGACGTACGCCGCCTGAGTGTGAAGTCCCCCACCCCACTATCCGCCTCACTATCCGCCCCACCATCATGGACCGCAGGTGTGCCCGGATAGGTGAGGAGAACCCCCATCGCGGGCTCTTCGCCTTCCAGAATAAGCCCATACGCTTCGAGCGCCTGCTCGATAGGGAAGCGATGGGTGATGATCTTGTCCAGTCGCACCCGCCCCGCGGCCACCTGAGCCAGGAACTCCGCCATGTTGGCTTGAGCCGTCCAGCGGACATAGGCCGGCGGGTACTTGACATCCCGTTCCTCGTAGTCTGGGTCGTACATACCTGGCCCCCAGGCGCGGGAGACGACCAAATCCAGTTCCTTCTCGTAGAATGGCTTCCGGGGGATGTCAAGGCCCACCATCCCAGTCGCCACCACCCGCCCCCGCTCCCGACAGATCTCAGCCGCCACTTCGAGTGGCTCGTTGCTCGCAGTGGCCGCCAGGAGGATGACTGCATCACAGCCAAAGGGCCAGCGACCAACAACCAGAGATCTCATCTCTTCGGCTGAGGTGACAGCAACATCACAGCCCAACTCCTCAGCAAGACGACAGCGCTGCGCATTGAGATCCATGCCCACCACGTGACAGCCAGCCGCCTTGAGCAGTTGCACCGAGAGTTGGCCCAGCAGCCCCAGGCCAATGACAGCCAGGCGATGACCGAGCTCGACGCGAGCCATGCGCACCGCCTCCAACGCGATGCCGCCGAGGGCGACAAAGGCCGCTTCGCCAAACGGCACACCATCAGGAATCGCGGCGCACAGGTTACGCGGCACGCACACCACCTCAGCGTGGCTGGCGTAGCCGGCGCCGGCGCAGGCAACCCTATCACCTTCACTGAACCCGCTCACACCACCGCCCACGTCCAACACCACGCCAGCCGAGGAATACCCCATGGGCATGGGCGCTTCCAGGCGAGACATGGACTGCCGGTAGGCCTCCAGCATCCCGTCGGCACGGACCTTGTCTATCAGTTGCCGTCTCCAGTCCGGCCGGGCCAGCGCCTTGCCCAGCAGGCTCTTCCTGGCAATGTCAATCATCGCCTTCTCGGTGCCCATGCTGACCACGGAAGCACGAGTGGCAACCAGGAGTTGTCCCCGCCGAGCTCCGGTTGGCGCTGACACGTCGCTTAGCTCCAGTTCGCCCGAACGGTACGATTGCAGGACCTGTTTCATGATCACGCTGCCTTGATGAAGGTGGTATACGCCCTATAGGAGGCCGAGTTCTTGCAGTCCCTCACGTATGGGGACGAAACGAAAGTCGCTGAGAAGGCTGTCCAGTTTGTTCGCAGTCACTGACAGAAAGCCATAGTGGAGAAGCCTGTCTAGCCAAGAGACGTCATTCACTCTAGGTTGCGCCGGGTCCAACTCCCACGGATGCCCATAGAAGAGGTATCCCTCCTGGCGCTTGGTGAGAGCTCGGACGCCCGCTTTGAAAAGCCAGTAGGGATAGAACCTGAAGTATCCCCCGCCCCCCCATGGAATACCTCTGCCCAGGACATTGAGCGTAGCTACCGGCACTTCGAGCAGGCCGTTGGCAAACCTCCCCACAGAGATGCCGTCACCTATCGCCTGCACGGCAATCTCACCGTACTGACTGCTGACGGACGAGGGGAACGAGCTGGAATCATATCGGAACCCGTGCTTGCTCAGCATCGTTGGCAAGTATTCTGCCGCCGAGAAGCGTGGGGCTCTGTAGCCGATCACCTCGACGGCCGCCAGTTCCTCCAGTATCTGCTTCGACTTCAGCAGGTCTTCTTCGAACTCTTCTTCATTTAGATGACACAAGAGTTCATGCCCATAGCCGTGGCTGGCTATCTCATGCCCCCGACTCCTGATCCTGACGACCAAGTCTGGCACTCTCTCAGCAATCCAACCCAGGATGAAGAAAGTAGCCCTCGTGTGATGCCTGTCAAGCAAAGACAGCAGCTTGTCCACGTTTGACACCACTCGCAACTCACAGCGATCCCAGTCTTCCCTGGCTATGGCGGAGCTCAGTCTCTCCACCTGGAACCACTCTTCCACGTCGAAGCTGAGCATGCAGAGACCGTGTCCCCGATCAGACCGCATCGTTGTCTCCCCAGGCAAGATACCAGTTTCGGCGATCGAGCGCCTTCTTCAGCGACTGGTCATCCTGATTCACTCGGACCATGAAGTAGAACCGGCGGGGCATCAGCACCTCCGGCACCCGCAGAAAACCCTCTTGGCGCAGCGCCTGCCGGTACGACAGATGATCAGGCAAGACGCAGGCAACGGCTTCAGCCCCAACGTCCAGAAGGTGCTGGACACCGCGGGCCACCAACGCCCGCGCTACCGCCTGATTCCCGTTCGAGACAAGCAGCTCAACGATCATTCCCAGGTTCATCCCGAACATCTGTCGGGTGCGCACCACGATGAACCCCTGGATCCCCTCGCCCTTCTCAGCTACGTAGATCGCATACTCTATGCTGGGCCGGTGGACATACCGCCAGTTGAGATGCTGGCTGTCCCGGCGGATGATCACCTCGTACTCTTCGGCCACCTGATCCCAGAAGGCATCGAAGCGCTGATCGAAGGATGCCAGCCGCCGAACGCTGACCCCCGCTACCCCCGCACGCCTGCCCTCCCGGGTGACAAGGGCTAGCCCTGGCTGCAAGAGAAGGGCCAGCACGTTGCGGAGGGGCTGGCTTCGTACCCTCTCCCGCAGTATCGGCTCTGCCCTGACCGGCTTGATGAACAAGGAGAGCGCATCCACGCCCACCCAGTCGGTCTTCTTGGCATAGCCCGGATATGAGTTCTCATTGGGGAAAGAATAGCAGATGACGGCGCCTTGCTCCGTCACGGCAGCCGTCGCCCACCTCAACAGGCGAGTGAACAATCCTCGGTAGCGGAACTCGGGGTGCGTCATCACATCCATGAAGTGCGCCGCTGCGTGGTACTCCTGTCCAATCTTGACCGTCTTGATGACAGTAGGACGCTGGGCAACCAGTCTCTGCCGCCACTGGGCAAGCCAGATGGTGCTATCATACACTCCACTGCGATATCGCCAATCCCATTCGGCGCAGCTAGGATACCTATCCGAGTTGCGACCGTAGCAGGAGGCAAATAGCTCCCGCACTCTCTCCACATCGCCAGGCTGGCATTCCTCGATCTGGCATTCCTCGATCTGGTACTCCTTGATGATGAAAGACTCCTGGCTCAACGCTGCTCTCCTACGACACTTGCCAAGCGTGCATCACGCCATCCTCTCCTCGCACCGCCACTCCAGTGGCCGCCAGAATGCTGGTCTCGTTGTCTCCTCGCGGCAGAAGGATCCGACCATACTGGAAAAGCCGCATCGGCCAGCAGTCCTTGCGCCACTCGACGAGCCTTTGCCAAGACCGCCCATCAGCGCTCCCATACAGGCAACTGAAGCGATGGCGGTTGACCTTGCTGGGCTCCACCGCAGTCGAGAAGAACACACTCTTGCCCATCCGGCAGCCCCGCATCCCCGAACCAGCGATGGCAGCCACCCGTTCCACGGAACCATCACGCCCAAGGCGGTAGATGGCATTGACCTCAAGAGGGGTATCTGTGGCGAAGTAGAGCGCCTGTGGAGTGGGCACCAGGCTCACAGCCCGCGTCTGCTGGCTGCCGCTCAGGACAGTGTCCAGCGTGCGCCAATCGGGGCTCACCCGCACGATGCGGCATTCAGCCCCAATGTCCCCCGTCAGCATCCACAGGCAATCGGCAAAGCGATCATAGGTGATGCTGTGGATGTGACGGATACTGCCCGCCTTGAAGGTGTGCACGACCTCCCATGTGCGCCCGCCATCCAGGGAACCGTAGACGTGCACCGGCCGCCGCTTTGGGTTGTCGAAGTACTCCCCCCAATAGACGGCCCCATCGGGAGTCGCAGCCAGCGACAGCGGTCTGGTACCTCGCCGTACCCGCCAGGTCTCCTGGAACTCCGTATCTCCGGGCTGCAGGATGGCGATAGCCTTGGGCAGCACAGCTACCAGCGTGCCGTCCGGGAGCACCTCCAGGGCGTGGAAGCCATCCCGCCGCAGGCGATGCCCCAACCGTACCACCGAACTCAGGTGTCGCAACCAGCTCGGACAAAACCACCCGACCCGCGTCCACCCCGAGGTGGCGATCTCCGGCTCCCACTGCCAGAGCGTGTACCCTTGCGAGACATACAACGTGTGGCCGTGCCAAGTCAACACGCGCCGACACGGAAAACGGCCTAGAGGGGCAAGAGACAAAGAGCGCATTCCGAGCACTGCTACCTGCCTTCAGGCATCCTGCCAAACCTCATACCTGCCTGTGCTATCCCTTCCAGCCAGACTTGCAGCTCCTGCAACAACGTCCCCCGGTCAAAGTGCGCCACAGAGTACTCCCGCCCCCTTTCTCCCATCACCTTCCGTGCTTCTGCATCATCACAGAGCTCCAACACGGCATCGGCCATCGCCTGGGCATTGCGCGGTTCCACTACCACTCCGCTCCTGCTGCGCGCGACCAGATCGGCCGATTCTCCCTCAGCGGCCATCAGCACCGGACGTCCCACACTCATGTAGGCCAGCGCCTTGGCCGGGATGGTGCCCAAACGATGAGGAGCTGGGTCCAGGTGCACAAGCAAGACATCGGCCGATGATAGGAAACCAGGAATGACACTCACCGGCTGATAGGGAATGAAGATCACATTGCTGAGCCGCTGCTGCTCCACCCGCCGCGCCAGAGCCGCCTTCTCGACCCCCTCGCCTACAAGGACGAAGACGATGTCCCGTCGCTCTCGGAGTAGCTGAGCACACTCAATCACCGTGTCCATCCCCTGGGCCAGGCCGATGTTTCCAGCGTACATGACCACGAAGCGGCCATCCAGTCCGTATTCCACTCGCACCGCGGAAGTCTCATCCGACGGGCGAGGAGCAAAGAACTCGGTATCGACCCATAGAGGCCGGATCTCAGTCTTCTCCTGAGGGACACCTGCCTGGACAAGTGCCTGGCGCATGAGCTTGGAGTACAGGAGGAAACGATCCACCCTGGCGTAGACAAAGCGTTCCAGCCCCTCAGCCAGACGAATCAACCCCTTGTTGCGCAGCACGCCCAGTGCAATGGGCGCTTGGGGCCAGAGATCGTTGACCTCGACCACAGAGGGAATGCGATAGAGGCTGCTCAGGACCCAGGCAGAGATCCCCAGGAAGAGAGGCGGAGAGTAGAAGTAGATCAAGTCCTGTCGCCCCGCCACCAGACCACCAAAGATGCAGGTGATCATGAAGGAGATGTAGTTGACGAGCCGCGGGCCGAAGCTCCGCCGACGGGTGGTGGTCAGGACAAAGGTACGGATGACATCAACGCCGTTGATCTGCTCTCGCTGGTATATCTTCCTTCGGTAGCCGCGGTAGATCACGCCATCGGGGTAGTTGGGGAAACCGGTCACCACGGTGACCTGGTGTCCTTGCTGGGCAAGGTGCTCCGCCAGTTCGGACATCCGCATGGCAGAAGACCCGGATTCGGGAGGGTAGTATTGGCTGAGAAGCAGAGCCTTCACCTGCTCGCCTCCATCACAACAACGGCCGCTCTACTACTACTACTTCTTCTGCTGCTCATGCTCCTCCACCCAATCGACATAGCCCAACGCTTCGAGCCGGGCGAGGACTTCCCGCTCCTCTGCTGCACTCCACTCGGGCCCAGCGCTGTCGCTTGCCGCCGCAGTGGGCTGCCTGGCCAGCTCCGCCCGCAGCTTGGCTTCCAGCTCCCGAGCCGCCTGGGGATGTTGGGCGATGACGTTGGTCTGCTCAGCAGGGTCACGGGCCAGGTCATATAGCTCCGCAGCGCCCTTGGTGCTATCAACGATCAGCTTCCAGGCGGCAGTCCG
>CAZPMV010000113.1:0-9589 GCA_964587335.1 uncultured Anaerolineales bacterium | reverse complement strand
TGTTTCCCATCCTGGGTCTTGCGCACATCGTCTACTGGTGGCAGAAGCGCCCAAGCAGCGCACCGTGACGCGCCGCGCACTCCAGTGATCTGCCCTGCGATCTGTCGTCCAGTAGGAGGCGAGAGTGCGTGTGGCGCGCGTGCCTGCCCTTGGTGGTAGAGAATAGACGATAATGACTCCCCTGAAAGAAGGTCATTCAGCCACAGAGGCACGGAGTACACAGAGGGAAAACCAAGTTGCGACTCAAAGTCGTTCGGCAGCAAACGTAGGAGACATAGATTCCTTGAGAGACACATGAGAATCTCCGTGCCCTCTGTGCCTCCGTGGCGAATCTGGCAGTCTTTTCAGTGCTGTCAGATCCGGCAATCGCGCAGCATCATATCATGAAGCACATTAATGAAGCTACATCCACCATCTCGGGCAACGTGCCTGTCAAGTCCCGCCGGTCATAGTAGCCGTACGCTGTGTCCCGTTCCCGGAATCCGTACTCACCCCGATCCATCTTCCGCGTGGAAGCACCCACTCGCTTGTAGGCTCGTCCGTAGGCCAGGTGAGGTTTGTTATCGCTCTCCTCCACGCTGACGACGATGACGATCTTGCCGTCCAAGTCCACATAGTCCACCGAGGGGTAGAGGGTCGGATCGGTGTTGTCGGTGATGGCCCACTCTGTCATGCCCATGTCATGCAAGCGGCCATCCTTGCGGCTCGATCGCAACAGCGGCCCCATCGCCGAGGCGTCAAACTCCAGGTAGACCAGCGCCGCCTGTAGCGTGTCGAGGGTCAGCCTGTGCGTCTGCTCCACGTCCACCTTAGGACGATAAAAGCGCATCTCCCCTGATCTCAGGTCAATGTCGGTCACTTGCAGCCCGGCCAGCTCGCCCACCCGCAGGCCGTGATCCAACAGCAGGCACATGATCAGCGCATCACGCCGGCCTTGCGGTGTATTCGGTTGTGCCTTCAGCGCCTCGGCTTGCTCTGGCGTGAGGCTCTTGGCCTCGGCCTTCTTTGCTCCCTTGCGTGTGGGGATCTCCGTCGCTTCCCTGCCTTCGTCGTACTCCGGCGCTACCTGAAGCAGAGGGAGGCTGACCTGCGAGAGGCGCACAGACGGACAGGGCCTGTGGATAACCTGCTGTAGTAAACGTTGACAGCCTTGCCGCCATGTGTTCCAGCAGCACAGCCCGCACGAACAGCAGCGCGCCCCCGTCGTCGGCGGTTTGGGCTGTGGCAGTGCCGGAGCCATGTCTCATGGCCTCACCACAAGCGGAAGGTACAGCGTCAACGGCGTCGGTGTGGGCGTGATCGTCGGCGTTGGCGTGTCAGAGGGAGTAGTCGTGGGTGTGTGAGTTGACGTAGCCGTCGGCGTGGGCGTCGGCGTTGGCGTGGCAGAGGGGGTTGGTGTGTCTGTGCGTGTTGTCGCAGGTGTGTGAGTTGGCG
Organism: uncultured Anaerolineales bacterium; assembly: GCA_964587335.1. GTDB lineage: Bacteria > Chloroflexota > Anaerolineae > UBA3071 > UBA3071 > UBA3071. The sequence continues at coordinate 8,155 of CAZPMV010000113.1, read as the reverse complement.
TTGCAGTCGGCGTGGGCGTCGGCGTCTGGGTGGGCGTTGGTGTGCTGGTGGCTGTCGGCGTGGTTGTGCCACATGGGCTTTCTAGCTCCCACTTCACCGCGTCAAACCCGATTTACCGCAGAGTGTTGGGATCCTCGCCTGTGGCGTCGGTGAGACGGACGTGCTCCTCAATGCTATCACCGAACCTGTAGCTGCCCAAGCTCACCCACTCATCATAGTAGTCAATCTGCCTTACCGCTACAACTTCGATGCCGTCCCAATGGTACACCTCATACCGGGCGCTCCAGGTTGTAGCGTTCTGGCGAGGCACGAAGACGGAGACTTGATAGAAGCCGCACTGCAAGAGGCCAGGACGCCACTCAGCCCAGTTTCCGATGACGTCGCCATTGACATAGGTCCAGAACATGTGGTCATTGTAGCCTATTGACGATTCCCACCAATACTGCGGAGTGCCGTGGCGAATGAACCCATCGTCCAGGTCGTCAATGACGGTTGCTGCAATGTCTGCCGCAGATACGATCCTCAGATCAAGTTCTGTTGCTGCGTTACGGCTTGGTGCACTCACAGCGAGCGGCGTATAGAGCGATACCATTGTGACGAGGACCAGCAGTATGAACAATCCTCTCTTGGCCATGTTCTCAATCCTCCCCATGTGGATTCGCCAAGGTCACAGCCTTGGCAAAGATCATTGCTTCCTATCCTCGCTCCCTTTGCTGTGGCGCGCGCTCCTGAAGCTCCTTGTTCGGCATAGCGCTTTCGGAGTTACCGAGGTGCCGCGACTGCGCGACTGAACGAAGCCGCATCTAGCGAAGCCGGAAGCGGCAACCCGCTGTTAACCGACCCGAAGGGCAAGCGAGCCACGTGGCGGAGAGCGCAAAGATCGCCTGCCGCTCTTAAGCTCTCGATCTTCCTATTCTAGAAGCTGTCGTAAGTCCAACCGCTGAGGGTAACGTCGTCCACCGTGAAGGTGAAGACATTTCCACTGCCGGCCTGGCTCTTGCCCGAACCGACTTGAACTGCACACTGGCCGCTGGCTGTACTGAGCGGAGACCTGGATCGGTGCAACGCCTACTGCAACGTGTAGTAGTCCGGGGTGTCGGTTTGTGGCACGGTGAGACTCTCACTCGTATCGAGGTTGGCGGCGGAGTCGTAAGTGAGCGAAGAGTGGATCACATCCGTCACCTCCGAGGTATACGTCCCCGTCTGCTGGGACTTCACGCTGAAGGTCATCGTGCCATCGCTGCCAGCAATCCCGGAGTCCGAGACGGTCGAGCCATGGGGTAGCGTCGTCGTCAGGTAGACGGTAGCCTCAGAAACTGGGTTGTTGGACTCATCCACGATAGTGACGCTAGTGTAGACGAAGTAGTTAAGACCACGCTTGGCATACCGCATGTCAATAGCCGAGACGTGCATGGTGTCAGACCCCTCGCTGACGGTGACGTCTTGGCTGTCTGGGTCGTTGGCGCCATCGTCGTCAGTGACGGTGAGGACGACGGTGTACGTACCCTCCTCTGCATAGGTGTGGCTGACCGTAACTCCGGAGCCTGTAGTCTCATCCCCAAAGTCCCAATCGTAGCTGACGATGGTCCCATCGGGGTCGGAAGAGCCTGAACCATCGAAGTCACAGGTGAGCCCGCTGCACGAGTAGGCGAAGGACGCCACCGGTGGATCATTGACGTTGTCCACGGTCACGCTGATGCTGTCGCTGGCCGTCTGCCCAGCGGTGTCCGTCGCCGTGGCCGTCACCGTGCGGAAACCGTCGTCCACACTGGTCGTGTCCCAGCTTGTGGCCCAACCATCGGAGCCATTGCTATCGATACCGATGCTGGACTCGTCCACAAAGAACTCGACCTGCGTCACGCCGTTGTCATCGCTGGCGTCGGCTATCACCGTGACGGCGCCAGAGACCGTGTCCCCATCTTGGGGATTGGTGATGGTCACGCTCGGTGCATTGTCGCCACCGAAGACAGCGTAGGTCTGGTAAGCCTTCCAGGAGTGTTTTTCCTTCCAGGGTTCGTCAAATGGCGTCAGCAAGCCGTAGTACAAGTCGGCCGGCGGAATGTCCCTGAGTTGAAACCAGTAAGCGGTTTGGAGGTAAGTTGTCTCCTTGAATTCGCCGTAGGCAGTCTTGAGATTATCCGCCTGTGTGCGCTTGGACACCCTGTCAGTCGCCCACCCAACTTCGGTGACCAAGGTTTGCTTTGCCGTTTTCTCGTCTTCGTAGGCAGTGTAAGCATCGCGCACATCCCGCAAGTACGTGCCAATCTTCTCCGCCGACGTGGCGCCCCCTTGGTCAATATAGAGGTGCTGCCCAATACCGTCCAGGGGATAAGAGCCGTACGTAGCCTTAAGGTCTTCCCATCCGGCATTTGCCTTACCCTGGTCATACGTGGCTCGCAGGTAGTCGCTGCCGCTCTCAGATACGCTACTGGCAGCCGACGACCGCTTTGAGTCGCGCTCGAGCCTTACTCCATAGCCCGGCCTCATTGGGTCACCTCGCTTTATGACGGGCCTACCCTCCACAATAGTGGCCAGCCCACCCAAGTCATGACCAAATACGCCACCGGAGACAAATCGCTCACCGCTGATCTCGGCGGTCTTGACATCCTCGTAGACGTGACGGAGCAGCCAGGCGAAGTTGGAAGGGTAGATGAAGCTACTACCGATATAGCCTTCCTCGTCGGAATACGTGGTGTAGGCGTTGGGCTCGTTCCACACCTCCCACAGGTCAACGCGTCCTGCAAAATGCTCCGCCAGGATGACGGCCGCGTTTAGGGAGACATTCCTCAGATACTCGTTGTCCCCATTGCCCCCGTCTCTCTCAGCGTTATTGGCCTGCCACTCTGATTGATCGCCGTGCCAAGACTCATTGGACAGAAGCCCAAGAACTTTGAGATTGTTGTTGGAGGCGTTGGCGACCACCTGATCATAGAGGTCCAAGGCGGAATAGCCGAAGGTGTCTGTTTCTGTCCAGTCCCTAAAGCCACCTAGCCGGAAGTTGATTCTCACCCATCCGGCTCCAGCTTCAGCCATCTTCGCTGCTACGGCATCGGTGAAGAGCACGTTGCCCGCATCGTCTATGGCCCAGCCGTCCTGAAGCCCCTGGTTGCCCTGCGACACTGCCAAAGCCTGGCCAGGCCCTACGGTGAGAAGCAACACCATCAGTAAGATCGAAAGCACCAAGGTAGTGATTCTGTACATCGTAGGCCTCCCTTCCCATCAGGTGATTTATACTAACCCGTCGTTACTACTCAGCCTATGCTCCCAGCCCCCGTCCCGGGGGCGGCTTGTGTGGCAAACTGCCGGCCTGGATCTTGCCCGAAACGGCTTGAGCTGCACCCTGGCCGCCGGCAGCACTGAGCACAACCCATCTCATCTGCCGCAACTCTGACCTTCGGTGCTACTTCGTTACCTCAAAGGTGGTGGAGCTACTTGCAGAATTCGTTCTCTGGAGTTGCTCCGTCCCACATCAGACCGTCCGCCGTCACACTAGTAACTTCCGTACTGTAGCATCCGGATGGGGCAAAAGGTAGCTTAAGGGGCACTGTGCCGTCGGCGCCGGTGGTGCCAGTCCCCGATGCGTAGAAGTCTGTGTCGAGCTCGACATCAATAGAAACCGACGCACCGCTGACCAGATTCCCGAGGTCGTCAACCAGGGCTATGGTGACACTCAGGTGCTTCTTGCCGTCGCGACCACCCTCGGCAGCGTAAGTGATGGAGCTAACGCTGACGGTCGTCGGCTCGCTCGGCGCGGTCCCCACGGTGATACTGATGGAGGCGCTTCCGGTCTTGCCGCCGGTGTCGGCAACCGATGCGGTGATGGTGTGGTTACCGTCGCTAAGGGTCGTAGAGAAGCTGCCTCCTGAGCCAATTGGGCCATCTATGCTAGACGTCCAACTCAGGCTAGCGGTGAGGTCACCGTCGTCCGTGTCGCTCGCCGTTCCCTCAAAGACAATCGTAGCCCCGGAGTCAAAGGTAGAGCCGTCGGCAGGGCTGGTGATGGACACTGTGGGAGGGTCATTACTCGGACCAGGAGGCACTGCGGCTTCGTCAGCATCCACCAAGCCGAACCCGTACTGAGCGTCTCGTCCCGGGTCGCCCAGGTCGTCGGCGGTCTCATCTAACCGCAGTCGCACCTCATCGTTGATCCGGCCGTTGCCGTTAGCATCGGTTACCCCTGTGGCTATGACCAAAGCCGCCGTCCCGGCTACGTGGGGCGAAGCCATGGAGGTGCCCGACCCGTACTTGTAGCAGACTCCATCGTAGCACACAGGTTGTGGGTCGTGAGGGCTGTCGCTATCATTCCAAGTGGAGAACACAGATACACCCGGAGCAGCCAGTTCTACTTGGTCGCCGGTGCTGGACCATGAAGCTCTCTTGTCCTTTGAGTCGGTCGCAGCAACGGCTATGACCGAATCGTATTCTGCGGGGTATATCACGTTGCTGCCTCTGCCTGGTGGGTTGCCAGAGTTGCCGGCGGCGGCCACAATAACCACCCCTGCTGTCTCCGCGCTATCGAAAGCCGCCTTCACCGTCTCGCCAGGGTCGATGGAAAAGCCAAGGCTCAGGTTGGCCACCTGCATACCGTTGTCAACGCACCACTGCACGGCGGCGATGGTATGGCTCCAATTGCCGAAGCCGTCTTGGTTCAGCACCTTGAGGGCGTACAGGACGGCTCCCGGCGCAACGCCGACCACACCGACGTCATTGTCCTCGGCAGCGACGGTACCGGCGACGTGGGTGCCGTGGCCATAGTCATCCATTGGCCCATCATGAGTGGCATCGTCTGGGTCATTATCACCATTCACAAAGTCCCATCCGCCAGCATAATTGGCGTCCAGATCGGGGTGGGTGTAGTCGATCCCGGAGTCGATGATGGCCACTTTCACACCGGCGCCCTTGTTGCCGCTGTCGTGAACGCTTCCAGCACCGATACGCTTCACACCCCAGGCGTTGTCCAGTTCGGTGTCAACGGCCCACACCTGGCCATCCAAGTCAACGCTGGTCACGTTGGGATTCCTTCGCAACCCATCGATGGCCCGCTCGGGGACGGTCGCGGCAATGGCCGGGACCAGGTGGTAGGTGTACTTGATGGCGCCGCCTGCCCGGTGCACCAGCGCCTGCTCCGCTGGACCCGGTTGGCGGGTGAAGCCGATCAGCACCTTCACTCTTTCTGGTTGCTGCCCCAATGCCGGACTAACCATCAGTCCTGACAGGATAGCAGCCAAGAGGACAAGTGTCACCGTGGCGAAAACCCTCTTTTTCCAAATCATCTCCTGTAGCTCCTTTGTGGTGAGTGGGGACTCAATATCATTATGTCAAGGCGTAGCATAGGGCCTTGTGCCCGTTTCTTGCTGCCACAAGACGCCCACAAGGGGCTAAACTACGCTTAACTTGATGACGTTGAGTAGGACTAATCCGTACGCATCCGCGCTTTCTGCACGTGAAACGCGCCTCGATTAGTCATATCGCATCATCGAGTTTCAGATCTCATGACATATTGTTGCCTCCCTTCCCCTTTCTGATAGCTATCCTGAGCTTTTGATATGTCCCCAACTGGTCAAAGCCCCTGCCAGTTCCAGGCATGTGGTCTGACAAGATCCAGCGTGTGCGCCATGATCTTATGCGCACAGGGCAATTGCTTGCCCGCGTCCGCCCCGATCCGCCCTCGCCAAAGGTAGAAGGATCGGTGCACCCCAGCGCCGCCCGTGGTTTCCGCCTCGGGCGGTTCACTGTTTGCGTGGTTGTTCAAATCGCCGCGTTTAGCGCCTATAGCTTCTTGTATGTGCCCTCGCTCCGTCTGGAGACTCGTGCCACCGTGATCACTCGCTCATCGTCCAGAACGACGTAGATAATCCGATAATCCCCCACGCACAGGCGGTAGCTTCCCCTCTCGGCCATCTTGACGGGTTGGCAGCCCGCAGGTCGTGGTTTGTTGGCCAAGGCTCTGGCGTCGCCACGATTCGGGCTTGGTCTTGTCGGGGGAAGCGCCGCATTGCTTTGCGGATGCGTTTCCCTACTCGGACCTGGTAGCTCATGCCGTGGCTTCTACCAGGCCCAGCTCGACCTCCAGCTCTTCCAGACTAATAGTCTCGCCTGCGCGGTGCTCTGCCAGAACCTCGCGTACTGCGGAAGCGTCCTCGAGGTCCTCAAAGAGCTGAAGGTCTTCGTAGCTGATAACGGCTGCCTTCGGGTTGCCGCGCGATGTCACGATAATACGCTCGCCGCCGTAGAATGTGCGCATGTGGCGGGGTGTAGCCTGGGTGCAGCAGGTCCACAAGGTACACACCGCGCCCCCGCTGCACCACGTCAAGCAGCAGACGCTGCCACTGGCCCGGCCCCCTACTCACTGACGGCTACTCCCCCATACCAGCTTCTGTTTGAGATCGTTGAGGTGGCTGAACTCTAGGTGCCCGTCGTGCTGCAGCCGGCCCACTACGATGCCCGGCGCAATCCCCACAGCTTGGGCAAACTGTGTGACGTCCGCCCTAGAAATGCGCACTGGCATTTTGGTCGCCAGGAAATGCTTGAGAGCATCGGGTGGGATCAGCATGTTGGCGGCAAAGTCGTTGGCCTGTTGCTTCTCTGTGTCATTCTCTTGGCAGTCTTCGAGGAAGCCCAGGGTTTTGCCGTGAAGGAGGATGTGACCAGCTTCGTGAAAGAAGGTGAACCACAGATGGTCATCGGACTTATAGCGGAGACTTAGCTGGATTACTGCCTTGTCAGGAGCGAGCCAGCAAGTTGCTCCACTGACCTTGGCCTGGGGCAACTGAGGCACAAACACAACGGCCACGCCTGCTGCGGCACAGCGCCTGACCATTTCCGGCACAAAGACCTGTGTCGGTTCAGTGGTAAGAAGGCGAATCCCGGTCAGAGCCTTGCGAAACTCAGTGGCTGAATAGGGCTGGCAGTGAATGCGATGAGCTTCGATCTCTCCCTTTCGCAGCCACGCGGAGAGGGAGCCGTCACCACTCTCATAGGCGTCTGTCTTGCGATAGGCAACCCACTGCCCTTTCCAGACCGTGTCCCACTGTGTTGGAGAAGAGACACCGAAGAAGTTGAGTAGTTCAGCCACCTGCTGTGCCGCATCGCTGAACTGCTGTATCCAATCCAGCCTAGCCATGTCCCGCACCGGGAACTGTTCCATCCAAGCAAGATGGCCTCCCAACTCTTCGAGTCGCGCCTGGCGAGCTCGGTATTGGCGGTACTGGAGTTCTCGGCGATTCCAGAAACCGGCGGGGATGCTCAAGACCGCCTCGAGCTGCAAGGCAGTCTCCAGAGTGATAGGCGCTTTGCCCTGTGTTATCTCGTTGATGGTCTTCCTGTGGCGGCCCATTCGTCGGGCCAGCTCAGCCTGGGACATGTTGAGCTCTTCGAGTTTGTCCGACAGGGTCCATCCCGGGGGAGTAACGTGATCGGGGTAATACTCGTTCTGGATCCGGCTATCCATGGTAATCCTCCACTGCGTGGATCACTACGGCGTCCACTTGTGTCCAGTCCAAGCTGCCATCAGACTCTAGGGGTGCTGGGTCATTGCCGGGGACAAAGATGAGTCGATAGGGGTGCTCAAGGTCCAATGCGAGTTGGCCTGCTCGGTCGCCTTTGAGTTCGTGGCATCTGCCACCTACGTGCCGCATGTCTTCCAGCACCCTGGCTGCTCGGAGGTCGTCGAGCCTGGTACTAAGCTTCTTCGCGCCGACTGCGCCGAAGCGTTTGACCATCCGCCTGTAGTCGTTGCAGTCTTTCCGAAGCTTCTGTGATCTGAAGGCTATGTTCAAGTCAAAGCTCGGCCACGAAGATGTTAACGCGTGAGGTTAACAACATTGTAGCGCGACTTGCGCATCAGTGCAAATTGGGCGTTGGACTTCTGCGTCTTGCTAGCCTTACCCTTTGGGTCGTCGAATTGGAGATCAGAGCGCGTCTAGTCTCACCCCCTCATTGGCGATCCTGGCCGCTTCCACGTAGCGCAGTGGCATAGCCGGTGATGACCACCCGCTGGCGTCCTGCACTCGGTGGCCACGTGATGTCTTTATGTCCTCCCTGCCGCCTGGGCCAGAGCCACGTTGATGAACTGATTGAGGCTCACCCCGTCGCTTTTTGCTCGCTCTACCAGTTGGCGGTGCAGGCTCCGAGGAAGCCGCACGCTGAATTTGCC
>CAZPMV010000112.1:1758-9732 GCA_964587335.1 uncultured Anaerolineales bacterium | reverse complement strand
ACGCGCCGATGCCCTGCGGAATGGCAGGGCATCGGCGTTGTCGTATCGTCTCGCTTACGACCTCGACATCTCCTCCACCTGTATGCCCTGCTCGGCCACCCAGTCCAACCCTCGCACCACCGCCTCCGCCGATCCTTGCAGGTCAACGACAAACCACCCCTGCTCGGAGGTCACGTTGGCTTCTACGACGTTGAGCAGCACGTTGAACTGCGTGATCAGGCTAGACAGGATCGGCTGATCCAGCAGAGCGGGTGGATATGTCAACCTGACTCTGCGCTTCGTGAACATCGCCATTCTCTAATCCTCCCCCAATCTCAGCACAGACATGAAGGCTTCTTGCGGGATCTCCACCTGGCCCACCATCTTCATGCGCTTCTTGCCCGCTTTTTGCCTCTCCAGCAGCTTGCGCTTGCGGGTGATGTCGCCGCCGTAGCATTTGGCCAGCACATCCTTGCGCTTGGCCTTCACATTGGCCCGGCTGAGCACCCGGTTGCCGATGGCCGCCTGGATGGGTACATCGAAGAGCTGCCGCGGGATGATCTGCTTCATCTTGCTGACCAGCTTCTGCCCCTTTTGATACGCCTGGTCATGGTGCACGATAACAGAAAGTGCATCCACCGGCTGTTTGTTGACCAGCACATCCAACTTGACCAGATCGCCTGGGCGATAGCCGCAGAGATGATAGTCCATGGAGGCGTAGCCGCGCGTGCGGGATTTCAACTGGTCGTGGAAGTCCACGATGACCTCGGTGAGTGGGATCTGATAGGTCAGGAGCACCCGCCGCCGATCCAGGTACTCCATGCGCTCGAACTCGCCTCGCCGCTTGGTCACCAGCTCCATGATGGGGCCTATGTAGTCAGCCGGCGTGAAGATCTGGATCTCCATCCACGGCTCACGGATCTCGCCGATCTCATTCTCCGGCGGCAGCCCGGCGGGACTGTCAATGACCATCTCTGTGTCGTCGGTCTTGGTCACCTGATATTGCACGCTAGGCGAGGTGAAGATGATATCCAGATCGTACTCCCGCTCCAGCCGCTCCTGGATGATTTCCATGTGGAAGAGCCCCAGGAAGCCACAGCGGTAGCCGAAGCCCAGCGCCTGCGACGTCTCCGGCTGAAAGGACAGAGAAGCATCGTTGAGTTGCAGCTTCTCCAGCGCCTCGCGCAGCATCTTGTAGTCCTCCCCCTCAGTGGGATACAGCCCGGCGAAGACCATGGGCTTGGCGGGCTTGTAGCCTGGCAGCGGCGTCGGCGCGGGGTCATCGGCCAGTGTAAGTGTATCTCCCACACGGCACTCGCCCACCATCTTCAGCCCTGTGGCCACGTAGCCCACCTCGCCCGTGGTCAGCGCCTCTGCCGGTTCCATGCGCGGGCGGAAGATGCCAATCTCCAGCGGTTCCAGCCGCCGCCCGCTGGACAAGAGCATCAGGGGCTGGCCAGAGCGAATAGCCCCGTCCACCACCCGCACGTAGGCGATGACGCCCTTGTACGGGTCGTAGTGCGAATCGAAGATCAGCGCCCGCAGGGGTAGCTCTGGCTGGCCCCGCGGCGATGGCACCCGTGCTACTACCGCCTCTAACACCTCTCCAACGCCGACACGCACCTTGGCTGAGGCGCGGATCACCCCCTCGGCGGGAATGCCCAGCAGATCATCCAGCTCCTGCACTACCTCCTCCGTGCGGGCGGACATCAGGTCAATCTTGTTGACCACCGCTACGATTTCCAGCCCCTGGTCGAGCGCCATATACAGATTGGCCAGCGTCTGCGCCTCGATGCCCTGCGAGGCATCCACGACGAGCACGGCCCCTTCGCAGGCAACCAGCGCCCGGCTCACCTCATAGCTGAAGTCCACGTGGCCGGGGGTGTCAATCAGGTTGAGCTCGTAGGTCTGACCATCGGCAGCATCGTATAGCAAACGCACCGCTGAGGCCTTGATGGTCACCCCCTTCTCCCGCTCCAGATCCATGTCGTCCAGGAACTGCTCCTGCATCTCCCGCGGGCTGACGGTGCCAGTGCGCTCCAGCAAGCGGTCGGCCAGAGTGGACTTGCCATGGTCAATATGGGCGATGATGCAGAAATTGCGAATGACCTGCTGATCCATGCCGTGCTCGATGCCTCCACACTACAGTATACCTCATCCTGCCAGAAAACGTCAAAGGCGCTACGATCCTCACCTTCCCAGCAGGTAAGCCACTCCCCCCAGCAAACTGACGGCCAGCGTCACAGCCCGCGAAAGCAGCGCCAGCGCAAAGGCCTGCGGAGCGACGATCCCCGCCAGGCCGAAGAAGAAGACATAGGCTCCTTCCTTGATGCCCAACGCATTCAGCGAGAGTGGCAAAGCCGACACCACAGCAATCAGGGAGATTGCCATCATCAGCCATATGAAGGAGATAGGCACGTGCAGGGCCAGCGACTGCACGTACAGGCCGCACACGTTCACCAGCCGAAAGAGCAGTGAGAAGACGATGACCACCAGCAGCGTGCGCTGGCGACCGCGGAAGGCGTAGATCGAATCGTACACCTCACCTAGCTTGCGCATCAACACAGCCAACCAGGGAACCGTCAGGCGGTCAGCCCAAGCGCGGACTGGTTGCAGATTGAAGAGCAATACCATCCCCAGCACGAACGCGACGAACGCTGCCAGCACAAAGAGGCCGATCCCGCCCGTCAAGGCCAGCCGCCAGTTGCTCAGCACGGCCACCAGTCCCATCAGCAGCACGGCGAAGAGCCCGCAGAGTCGCTCGATCAGCACCGAGGAGACAGCATCGGCTCCGTGACCGGTGAGCTGGGCCACGCGCAACATGCGCATGCTATCGCCACCCACATCGCTGGGCAGGAAGTTGCTGAAGAAGCTGCCCTCCAGGTAGATGGAAACCAGGCGGGGGAAGGGCAGTCGCGTCCCCTGGGCGGCCAGCAGCGCCCGCCAGCGCAGGACGCGGGGTATCACGCTGAGCAGTTCAATGAACAGCGCCAACATGACATGGCCCACGCTGGCCTGGCCAATGATGCTCGCCATCTCCCGCCAGTTCACCTGCCAGAACAAGATGGCCAGTAACCCCAAGCCGACGAGGGGCCGTAGCCAACGCCAGAGCTTGCGCCCCCTGGCATTGTCAGCGGAGAAGCGGAACAAGCGGAAACCTTTGCGCCCCTTGGCATTGTCAGCGGAAAAGCGGAAGAAGCGGAAAGGTCTTTCCTCCCTTTCAGCGGGAATTGTCTTCCCGTCCCCAGTCACCGTAAATGCATCTCCTCTATCGCCTCTGTGGAACAGAGCGCACCCTTGCACTCCTGCACTCCTGCACCCCTGCACCCCTGCTCCCTTGCACCTTCTGCTACAGCCCCAGGAGGAACTGGTCATCCGGCAGTTGGGCTCCATCGGGGCCGCAGGCCGGCAGCCGCTCTCCTGTGCGCCAGTCGTAGAAGCCCAAGGCCAATCGGTAAGGCTGCCGAGCATCGGCGACCTCAATGGCGACACGGTAGACATCGCGCAGCGGCTGGCCTGGCCTCCAGGCGTCAGTGGGGAACAGCCCGCCACCCGTGGGACCGTCGCGCTGGCCCACTCGCTGCCCATCGGCATCCAGTGCGTGCAGGAACAGAGTGTACGACTGCGGCAGGGGCGCGGCGGTGTCCAGGAGCAGTTCCACGACGACACGCTCGCCGCCGACTGTAGATTCGAGACGCATCTCAGCCGCCAGCAGGCGCAAGCTCTCGCCGAAGATGGCCAACGGCTCCTCCGGGGCGTGCGCCACCGTCTCGCTGGAGAACAGCATGGCCGAATCGCTGACCGGCGCACCGCTTTCGCCATCGGCCAAGCGGACGGCCAGGCGATAGGCTCCCAGCGGTGCATCGCCCGGCAGGCCGAGCGCATGCCAACTCACCGCCCGGCTGCCGATGTCCCACTCCAGCGGACGGTAGGCCAGCACATCGTCGGATGCCGGCCACCAGCGACCATCCTCATCGACCAGGTCGAACCACACGCGGTAGCCCGCCACGTTCTCCCTCTGCGGTGCGGAGAAGTGCCAATGGAGCGCCACCCTCAGCGGCTGGCCGGGCCGCGCTTCGCCGTCGACATCGTAGCCGGTAAGGAACACGCCCTCCGTCAGAACGGCGTCGATGGCGTACTGCGCCCGCTCACGGTAGCTAGCCCGGTACACGGTCACGCTAGGGCTTCCGGAGGGATCGAGCGACTGATGGATCAACTGCCGTTCCGGCAAGTAGCGAGCCAACTGATCTTCGTCGGGATGAGCAATGCCGGTGAAGATGTAGGTAGCCTCGCCGCCAAGCGGCGGCAATGGCAACGCTGCAGAACCATCGAACCAACGCAACGCCGCGTCGCGATGACTGAAGACCTCCGTGGTCGCCACCCCGTTGTACAGAAGCACGAAACTGCCGTGGCGGTAGAACTCGGCGGAGAGGTACACCGGCCACGGCTGCGGGTTCTCTCGCAGCCATCGGGCAGCGTCTACGATCTCGCCGTCAAACGCTTCGTACGCCTCCGCTGAGGGAGCCCAGACAGCGAAGTAGTCCCGCGCCGTCCAGACGGAGGCCACGAGCAGCGGGATGACCAGCAGAAAAACGATCAGCGCTTGCCGCCAGCGGGCCGGCCGGGCTCGCTCCCTCACCCACTGCACCATCGTGCCCACAGCGATGGCAGGGAAGAAATAGAGACCAGGCATAACGCCCAGCACCCGAGGGGCGGTGGGAAAACGGTCCACCGCCAAGAACGCCGGCAGCATCATGACCGGCCACCACAGGAGCAAGAAGAGATAGGGGGCGCGCCGCCAGCGGCACAAGCAGATGACCAACCCCAGCAAGGCAAGCACTGCGGTGACCGGTTCCAGCAGCGAACGACCGGAGAGGTTGTAGAACCAGGCTGTGTCGCCGCGGCCAGGCAGGAAGAACTGGGCCACGTTGCCAACGATGGCCCGGCCAATGCCGCCCCAGGGCGATTCCCCGCTGCCGAAAGCAGAGACGGTACTGGCCCGCTGGGCGAAGCTGCCGGGATGGGTCAGGAAGTACCAGCCCAGAGGAGCGAAGACCGCCGCAGCTACGGCGTAGAGCCCGACAATGGGCCAGAAGAAGCGACGGAGCAACGAGACATCAGTATCGCCTTGCTTCCAGCGCGCAATGGCTGCTTGTACGAGCAGGAACAAGCCCAAGAGGACCGGATAGAGCCGGCTTGCCGTATAGAAATGCGCCGAGATGCCCAGGAACACGCCCGACAGCAGGAACCAGAGTAAGGGCGAACCTTTGCGGTCGCCCTCCTTGTTCACCCCTCGCCAAAAGGCGGCGAAGGACAGAGCGCCGCACAGCGGTGTGAACACACCCCTGATGCCGAAGCGGCTGAAGTGCACGTGCCAGTAGGCGGTTGCCAGCCAAAGCGCGGCCAACAACGGCACCGTCGGCTTGAGATCCTCGTCAGCGAAGGTGAAGAGCTCACGGCCCAACCAGTAAGTGACCAGCGCGGTGAGAATGCCGGCGAGGACCGAGGGCAGACGAATGGCCAAGGGCGTCACGTCCAGCAGCCGAAAGAAGGCGGCGATGATGAACATATGCAGCCCCTCGCGGCCGTAGTTGGCGGGGAAGAAGACTCGGCCGCGGCCGGCCAACACGTCCAACGCGTCCAGCCCGTTCACCGCCTCGTCGCCGAACAGCCCCGGCGGTGTGCTGCCGATCCGCCACAGCCGGAAGAACGCGGCTATGAACAGAATCAGCAGGACGGCAGCGATGACGTACAGACGATCACGGTGAGTAGTAGTGTGGTTCATCGCCGCCTATTGTATCAGATTCTCGCCAACAGGGCAATGCACGCCCACCTCAAACGCAGATGGTCAACGCCCCGTTGTGAGCCCCTCGACTCAGCCCAGGACAGGCCCCGTCGAACAGCCTATCTGCGGTTGGGGGCCGTCTCTGCCCTGGATTCGCGATCTGCTGAGGCCCATGCTTGCGCCTTAGCCGGATTATGGTACAATCCCGTGCGCTATGATGCGCTATGAACTCTGAAATCTGGAGCCTGTCCTTGTGATTTCCGTCGTCATTCCCCTCTACAACGAAGAAGAAAGCGTGCCGCAGCTCTACGAAGAGCTCACGGCCACTTTGGAGGCTACCGGACACCCGTATGAGATCATCGTCGTGGACGACGGCAGCAGCGACAGCAGCTTCGATCACCTGCAGCGGTTGCATAGGCTTGATCCGCGCCTGAAAGTCATCCGCTTCCGGCGCAACTTCGGGCAGACCGCCGCCTTCGCCGCAGGCTTCGACGCCGCGCAAGGTGACGTCATCGTCACGCTGGACGCGGATTTGCAGAACGACCCCGCCGACATCCCCCGGCTACTGACCAAGGCAAACGAAGGCTACGACGTGGTCAGCGGCTGGCGGGTCAAGCGACGGGACCCCTTTCACCGCCGCTTGCCCTCCCAGGTCGCCAACTGGCTCATCTCGCGCGTCACCGGCGTGCGGCTACACGACTACGGCTGCTCGCTGAAAGTCTATCGCCGCGAGGTAGTCAAGAACATCCGCCTCTACGGCGAGCTGCACCGCTTCATCCCCGCCATCGCCAGTTGGATGGGAGTCAGCATAGCCGAGATTCCGGTGAACCACCGGCCGAGATCGTTTGGCCAATCCAAGTACGGCACTGTGACGCGCACAGTCAAGGTGTTCCTAGACCTGTTGACGGTGCGCTTCCTGCTCAGCTACGCCACCCGCCCCATCCACGTCTTCGGCGGACTGGGCATGCTGGCAGTGGGTGCTGGCAGCGCGCTGGGCCTCTACTTGAGTTACGTCAAGCTAGTGCTCAAAGAAGACATTGGCAACAGGCCGCTGCTCACGTTGGCCGTACTCCTGATGATCGTGGGCGTACAAATGATCAGCATGGGGCTGCTCGGGGAACTGGTGGTGCGCACCTACCACGAGAGCCAGAACAAGCCAATCTACGTGGTGCGGGAAAGGCTGGGCTTTTGAGGTGCAACGCAGTTGGCAAGTGCGTTGCACCTTGAGACAGGCACTCAGGAGGACATCATGGACACCTGTCTGGTCACCGGCGTAGCCGGCTTCATCGGCTCTCACTTGGCGGAGCGGTTGTTGGCCGAGGGGTACGATGTTTTCGGTGTGGACTGTTTCACCGATCACTACCCACGCTCGTTGAAGGAGGCCAACCTGCAGCGGTTGAGTCCGTCGCCTGGCTTCCGCTTTTTCCCTCTCGACCTGCGCTTAGCGGATCTGAGGCCCCTGCTGAGCGGGGTGGCCTACATCTTCCACCAGGCGGCCCAGCCGGGCGTGCGCGCCTCCTGGGGCACGGAGTTCGAGCTGTACGTGCAACACAACGTGCTGGCCACGCAGCGGCTGCTGGAAGCAGTCAAGGACGTTGGGCATGAGCTACGCCGCTTCGTCTTTGCCTCTTCATCCTCCGTGTACGGAAACGTGAGGGAACTGCCGGTGCGAGAGGATTGCCTGCCACGACCCTACTCCCCCTACGGGGTGACGAAGCTGGCCGCCGAGCATCTATGCGCTCTCTACCACCGCAACTTCGGGTTGCCGACCGTCAGTCTGCGCTATTTCACCGTCTACGGCCCTCGCCAGCGGCCCGACATGGCTTTTCGCCGTTTTGCCACAGCCATGTTGAGCGGACAGTCGCTGCAGATCTACGGTGATGGCGAGCAGACCCGAGATTTCACCTTCGTCAGTGATGCGGTGCAGGCCAACTTGCTGGCCATGCAACAAGGGGACGATGGCGGGGTCTACAACATCGGCGGCGGCTCGCGGGTGACGGTGAACGAGACCATCTGCATGCTGGAGCGAATCACCGGCGTGGCGGCGCAGATCGTGTATCGTCCGTTGCAGCATGGCGACGTGCGAGACACCTGGGCAGACACCAGCCGTGCCCGCGCCGAACTGGGCTTCCAGCCGCAGGTGAGCCTGGAAGAGGGGTTGCGGGCCGAGGTGGAATGGATTGAACAGCGGTAGGGCCGAGCGGCCGCTC